>QHWF01000354.1 GCA_003222455.1 Acidobacteriota bacterium | reverse complement strand
TCGACCTGGAAGGTGGTGTCGCGGCCGTCCGATCCGTGCACGGTCAGGTCGCGATTCTGCATGCCGGACGTGCCGCCGACGTCCGGCAACGCCAGCCGCGCCCCTGGAAGCAACACGCCCAGCGCCGGCACGCTGCGGCCGGTCGGCACGGCGTCGAGCAGTTGCCGGTTCAGCACGGTCTGTTGCACGGCGTTCTGGACGTCGACGATCGGCGACGCACCGGTGACGGTGACGGCTTCCTCGATTTCGCCGACCTTCAGATCGGCGTTGATTTGGGCGGTGAAGTTCGATGGCAGCTCGATCGCGTCGCGTTTGATGGTGCCGAAGCCAGTGAGTGAAAACACGACGGTGTAGAGGCCCGGGCGCAGATCGACGATCTTGTACTGTCCCTCTCCATCGGTCGTCACGCTGCGGGTTTTTTCAATCAGCGCCGGACTGCTGGCTTCGACGGTCACGCCGGGCAGGATGGCGCCGGTCGTGTCCCTGACCACGCCGGCAATGGCGCTCTGCGCATCCGCGGTCGCCGGAACGAGCGCGAAGGCGGAAAGGGCGAGCGTCATGAAGATGGTGCTGCGGCTTGTCATCCGAGGCCTCCTTGCAAACAAGTGCGAAGCCGAACGGATATTAGAGTCACCCGGCGGAATGACGGGCGCAGCGTAAGGCGAACCGAGGCAGGAGTCAATGAAGCGGCGCCGCATGTGAAGCGGCGCCACCGGCCCTTGCAGAACTCAGAACTTCGAGCCACGACGATCAACGCAGAACTCGCAGAATCCGCAGAGAAAACCGGTTTTGTTCTGCGAGTTCGGCGGTTTCTGCGTTGAATGTCGCGTCGTCTGGTGGCGTCAGTTAGTCGGACACGCTTCTAACCCGCCGCGGCTTTGATCGCGGTGAGCACGCGCGCGTCTCTGAACGGGACCCGCCGCAGCCTCACGCCGGTCGCGTCGAAGATGGCATTCGCGACCGCGGCGATCATCGGCTTGCACGCGGCCTCCCCGGCGCCGTAATGCGGCAGATCCGGACGTCTGGGATTCGGATCGCCATTCACCAGCACGACGTCGATCCGTTCCGGCGTATCTGCGTGCGTCAGGGTCGGGCTCGAGTTCCAGTCCACGCTGGTCACCTTCTCGCCGTCGAAAGCGACTTCCTCGTGCAGCGCGCGGCTGAGTCCGTGCATCAGCGCCCCCTCGACGGTGCGGCGCAGCGCCTCGGGATTGATCACGAGACCACAGTCGTGCGCGCAGACGAGCCGTTTCACCCAGACGTGGCCGGTCTCGCGATTCACCTCCACCTCGGCGATCTCCGCGACAATCGTTTGCCCGCGGAACGAGTAGGCGATGCCGCGGCCGGTGAGGATGCGGCCGGCGCCGCGTGCCCTGGGTGACGGACGCGCGTCCCACCCATACGCCTCCGCGACCGCGTTGACGACGGCGATCGAGCGCTGGCGCCTGAACCCCTCGTCATCCGCCGTGCCGGCCGTGAGCAGCTTCAGACGGAATCGGACCGGATCGGCTTTCGCAGCCGCGGCGAGCTCGTCGATGAAAGACTCGGCCGCGAACGTGGACTGCGGGCCATTCGGATCGCGCAGGTTGCCGGTACGCAGCGGCGTCTCCCACACGAGCGGGAGCGACACGATATGCCCCGCCATGCGCCGATTGGAGATTGCGTACATGTCCGATGGTGTGGCCGCGCTGCCGCCGGCCGGTGTCGCGCGCCGCATGCCCATCAGCTGCGCGATCAGCACGGTGTCGGGCTCGTTGTAGCCGACGTGGTTGTAGTCGGCCGCGCGCGCTTCGTAGTCGAGCGCCACGAGATTTCCCTGCGCATCGAGCCCGCCGCGCATCTTCACCGCGTATGCCGGCCCTTTCGTGTCCCACGCGGTTTCCTCGTCGCGCATCCACTGCAGGCGTACCGGCCGTCCGATCTCGTTCGCCAGAAAAGCCGCCTCGAACCCGGCATCGTCGGCCGCCGTGCGCCCGTAGCCTTGCGGTCCGTCCAGCCAGATCACGCGCACGCGATCGCGCGGCATCTGGAGAAACTGCGCGATGCCGTTGCGCATGCCGTACGACTTCATGTCGTTGGAATAGATCGTCATCTGCTCGTTCGAGGGATCCGCCGTCGCATGGGCCGGACCGATGGCCGTGTGCCCCTGGAACGGCACCTCATAGCTCGCTTCGACGATGGTTGCCGCGTTCGCCAGGGCGGATTCGGCATTCCCGACCACGACCGGCCTCGTGCTCGATGTCGGCGTCGCGCCGCGCATGTAGTCGAACAGGTCTGTCGATGTCGGAAACGGCGGCGCCGGCGGCTTCTGCCAGCTGACCTTGAGTTGGCGGGCGGCCCGGATGGCGTGCTCTTCACGCTCGCACACGACCGCGACGTAGTTGCCTTTCGTCACCACTCTGATGAATCCGGGGATGCCGCGTACCGACGACTGGTCGACGCCGAGCAGCTTCGCGCCTGCCACCGGCGGCTTCACGTTGCGGGCGTGCACCATGCCCGGCAGGTTGACGTCCACGGCCCACTCCAGCGACCCATCGACCTTGGCGGGAATGTCGTATCGTTTCGGCGACTGCCCGACCATTTTGAGATCCTGCACTGCCTTCACTCTTGCCGTGCCGGTGGTCGCGTCGACATTTCGGCCGGTCAGCGTGACGTTGAACCGCTTGCCGCCGATCAGTTCGCCGTAGGTGATCTTTTTCGACGGATCGCTCTTCGCCGTGATGACGCCATCAGTGACGGTCAACTGATCGACCGGCAGGCCAAACTTCGCCGACGCCATGTCGAGCAGTACTCGGCGCGCTTCGGCCGCCACGCGGCGCATCGGCCAGCCGTCCACCTGAATCGCATCTGATCCGCCCGACCCCCCCTGGTCGACCGTGATGTCGGTGCGGCCCATCACGCACGCGGTCTTGTCGAATGCGATGTCGAGCTCGTCCGACATCATCTGCCGGAAGGCGGTCCCGGTTCCCTGGCCACAATCGGTCTTGCCGACGTAGAACGTCGCGGTATCGTCCTCCCCGATCACGATCCATGAATCGAGCTGCTTGAAGTCGGGGTCGGGATACGGACCGTCGGCCTCGAACAGGGCGGCGATTGGGTTGCCGCCCGGTGTTCCCGCGATGTGCAGACCGACCACGAGCATGCCCGAGGTCTTGAGGAACTCCCGGCGACCGGTGGCGGGGATCATGCGCGAGCCTCCTTTCCCGCCATCATCTTCGCCGCGCGCTTGATCGCGGCTTGAATGCGGTAGTAAGTCATACAGCGGCACAGCGTCCGGTTCATGCCTTCGCGAATCTGCGCGTCGGTCGGATTCGGATTCCGATCGAGCAGCGCTTTCGCCGTCATGATCTGCCCGTTCTGGCAGAAGCCGCACGCCGGCGCCTGCTCCTCAATCCATGCCTGCTGGATCGGGTGCAGCTTACCGGGCGGCGCGAGCCCCTCGAGCGTCGTAATCTCGCCTTTCACGCTCGAGACCGGGGTCACGCAGGAGCGCGTCGCGACGCCCTGGATGATCACCGCACACGCGCCGCACTGGCCGAGACCGCAGCCGAAGTGCGGGCCGTGCAGGCCGAGGTCGTTGCGCAGGATGTATAGCAGCGGTGTCGAGGGCTCGACGTCCACGGTGTGAACGGCGCCGTTCACCTTCAAAGCCATCTTGCTCATCAGGGATCTCCCAAGATTCAGGTCCCACGGGACGCGATCAACTGATCGAGTTCCCGCGAGATCGAGACCTTGTGCCATCTGCCGGCCATCGATGTCAAATCGACCACGGCCCCCCGACACGACATTCAACGCAGAAATCGCAGAACTCGCAGAACAGAACCGGTTTTCTCTGCGGGTTCCGCTGTGATTGTCGTGGCCAGGAGCGTGTCCGACTGATGATGCGGACCTGGAACGCAAAGGCCGCGAAGGCCGCTAAGGAATACATTCTTTCTTTGCGTCCTTTGCGGCCTCTGCGTTCAATCGTGGACATTCGCTGCTCTACCGAACGCAATATCACGCGCTCCCGACGTCCAGCAGGACCTTCAGGACCGGGCGCGTCCTGGCGCATTCGATCGCTTCGACACCGCAATCCAGGCTGAAGCGCGCGGAAATGAGCGGCTGCACGACAATGCGGCCGGACTCGAGCGCTGCGAGGGCCTCGTCGAACGGGCCGCATCTCGAGCCAACCAGGGTGACCTCGTCGATGACGAACAGTGCCCAGGCCAGCGTCTGTCTCCCACTCACGGTGGTCTTCAACACAATCGTGCCGCGCGGGCGGACGAGCTCGAGCGCGGCGGGCAGGCCCGTCTCCGATCCCGTGCAGTCCACAACGATATCTGCCTGGTGCCCGGGTTCGACGACGTTCACTCGCGCCGTTCGAATGCCAAGCGATTTCAGGAGCGCGAGCTTTTCATCATGCTTCCCGATCACCAGGACGTCGTGTGCGAGTGGTGCGAGCACCTGAGCGCACAAATTCCCCAGGCGGCCGTCACCGAGAACGATGATGCGATCGGCCCGATGGACGGAGATTTGCGCGGGTATCTGAAACGCGGCCGCCACTGGCTCGGTGAAGACCGCGACGTCGGTTGGCAGCGAATCAGGAACGAGGTGCAGATTTCGCTGAGGCAGGATGAGTCTGTCCGCAAATGCCCCGTCGCGATTGGCGATGCCGAGCGTGGTCCGGTGCGGGCAATGGGTGAGAAATCCCTTTCGGCAGGTCGGACACGCTCCGCAACTGCAGTTGATCTCGCCCACGACGCGGCGGCCGGCAAAAGGTCCCGTCTCGGCAATGCCGACGAACTCGTGGCCGAGCACGCCGCGAAATGCCATGTATCCGCGAATCAGCTGCAGGTCGGTTTCGCAGATGCCGGCGCACAGGACCCGCACCAGCACGTCGCCGTCGTGCGGTACTGGATCCGGGTAGCTCGCGCACATGCGGAGCGTCGAATCCAGCACGATGGCTCTCATCTGGTGAACGGTATCAGAGGTTGGGCCGGGGGGGGGGGGGGGGGGGGGGGGGGGGGGGGGGGGGGGGGGGTGGCGGAGGTCGAGTGTCGAGGAGCGGTCGGGTCATCCCGACCTCCCTGACCTCCCTGACCTCCCCGACCTCGCTGACCTCCCCGACCTCCCTGGCCTCCCCGACCTCCCTGGCCTCCCCGACCTCCCCTGGATTGACCCCAGTCTTACATCATGTAAGATAGATGGCACATGGCACGGCGTCGGCGCTCGATCCCGCGTCTTCCCGCCAAACAGGAGCTCATTCTCGAGCTGTTGATCGGCCGCCGCGAGATGTATGGCCTCGAGCTGGTGGCCGCATCCAGGGGACGGCTGAAACGCGGAACGGTGTACGTGACGCTGGGACGCGCCGCCGGACGCCGGCGGGCTTCCGCGCCGTCTCTACGAAGCGACCCCGCTCGGCCGCCGCGTCCTCGATGCGTGGGCGCAGGTGGCGCGCCTGCTGCCAGAGCTCGCGCGATGAAACGGCCGGGCGAGCGGCTGCGCATGCTCGCATCGCGCGTGTGTCAACCACACGCGATGGAGCGTCTGATCGATCCAGTCCTTGCCGATCTGCAGTGCGAGTACGCTGCGGCGCAGACACGCGGGCAGGTCTGGCGCGGTCGATGGATCCGGCTCGCTGGGTACGTGGCCTTCTGGAAGGTCTTCGGGATGCACACGGCGGTGCGCACGGTGCCGGCCGCGCGCGAATGGCTTGCCGCTGACGATCGTGCGATCGGCCGCGCGCTCGGCGGCGTCACTGTGGTGGCGACGGTTGTTACTGCCGTCCTGATGCTGCCACCGCTGCGCATGCTGATCAGGACCGCTAATGATGAGCGAGCGTATCTGCCCGTGACCGGTCGCGAAATGGGATGGCTGTTCCTGTACTTGATTCCCGCAGCCTTGACCATCGGCATCGCGCTGGGGGTGCCATTCGGGATCCTGTGGGGGTTGCGCGGCCGCGTGCTGTCGTCGAGCAGCCGTCGTGCAGTCGCGGCACTGGCGATCGCCGGCGCACTGACGGGATGGTTCACGCAAAACACGGTCATGCCGGCCGCCAACCAGGCGTTCCGACAGCTCATCGCCAATCACTTCACCGTCGCGAATCGCGGCATCCTCGTCAGGGGCGCCAATGAGCTCTCATTGTGGGAGCTGAGCGCGCGCATTGAGGCCGCGATACGCGGCGGTCGAGCGGCGGACGCGGGGTCTTTGCTTCAAAGCTTCTATATGCGCTGGGTGATCTCGGTTGCTCCGCTGGTGCTCGGCCTGTTCGCGATCGCGGTGTATGCCGCGGACGGAACCGGTTGGAAATCGATGGCGATTGGTGCTACCGCGACGATCGCCTACATTACGTTCTATATCGCCATCACCCCGAGCGGCTATTGGTCGGCCGCCAGTCGCGTGCCGCCCTTCACCCTCGCTTGGATCCCGAACGTCGGCGTGGTGCTGCTCACGATCAAGCTGTTCCTGCGGTCGCGAGGTCCGGCTAACCACCTCCGCCCCGACTCCGCTCTTCGAGCTTCGTCGAGGTCTCGCCGGAGCGCTACGCGCGAAGGCGGACAAGGCTACGGTGGTCGGCCATAGCTTCAGCGAAGGCGGAAGCCGGACACTACTGCAGAACGTCCGGCTGAAACCGGACACTACCGTCGCGCAACGGGCGCCTCGAGCGTACTGACTGGCGCATCGTTGGGAGTGTCCGCCCTTCAGGCGGACCAAATCGGCTGGAGCCGGATATACCGCGGACGGTGAAAGATCATTCGTGGCGTCCGCCTTCAGGTGGATTTCTTCCAATCCAGCTGCCGCCTCCGCGCTTCGCGCTACCGCGCGCCTCGCCGAAGCGAAGTGACGCGGGAAGCCGGACATCCTGCAGGTCGTGCCTCATCTCGTCAAATCCTCAGAGCCCCCAACACTCAGGTTTCTGTTACGATTCGCCGAACCATTCTTCAGCTCATGAGGTTTTTTATGCATATCACGGCGCGCTCAACGGGCTTGAGAGCCTGCGCTACAGCTGTTCTTGCCATCGCCGTGACATTCGGCGTGGCCGCGCCGTACGCACAACGGTCGGCTGCGACGAAGCTCACCAGCCCGAAAGAACAGTTCGGGCATGACATCGGCGACGACTACTACCTCGCGAACTACACGCAGTACGTCGAGTACTTGAGGAAACTGGACCAGCAGTCCGACCGCATGACGGTGGTGGAGATCGGCAAGACCGAAGAGGGCCGGCCCGAGCTGACGGCCATCATCACCTCGCCCGAGAACCACCGTCGGCTCGTGCAGATCAAAGACGCCAACCGCAAGCTGGCGCTGGCCGACGGCATCAGCGACGAGCAGGCGCGAATGCTGGCGAAGGACGGCAAGGCGGTGGTCTGGATCGACGGCGGCCTGCACGCCACCGAGGTCCTGGGCGCGCAGCAGTTGATCGAAACGATCTATCGCCTGAACAGCCGAACCGATCCCGAAACGCTCCGCATCCTGAACGACGACGTGGTGCTGTGCACGCTGGTCAATCCCGACGGCATGGAGCTGGTGTCGAACTGGTACATGCGTGAGGCGGACGAGAAGAAGCGGTCGACGAACGGCATCCCGCGCCTGTATCAGAAATACATCGGGCACGACGACAACCGCGACTTCTACATGATGAACATGTCGGAGAGCACCAACGCGAACAAGGTGATGTATCGCGAATGGTACCCGGCCATCATGTACAACCATCACCAGACCGGTCCCGCCGGCGCGGTCCTGTTCGCGCCGCCCTTCCGCGATCCCTTCAACTACAACTTCGACCCGCTCGTCGTCCTCGGCGTCGACATGGTCGGATCGGCGATTCACACGCGCCTCGCCGTGGAAGGAAAGCCGGGGGCGGTCATGCGATCGGGCGCGCCCTATTCGACCTGGTTCAACGGCGGCATCCGCACGACGTCGTATTTCCATAACCAGATCGGCATCCTCACGGAAACGATCGGCAATCCGACGCCGGTGGAGATCCCGTTCGTGCTCGACATGCAGCTGCCGCGCGCCGATGTCCCGAACCCGATCCAGCCGCGCACGTTCCACTTCCGCGAAGCGATCGAGTATTCGGTGACGAACAACTACGCGATCCTCGACATCGCGTCCAAGCGGCACGAAGATTTTCTGTTCAACATGTACAAGATGGCGAAGAACGCCATCGACAAGGGCAATCGCGACAACTGGACGATCCACCCGAAGAGAATCAATGCCGCGCGCGAAGCGATTGAGTCGGCACAAGGCGGCGGGGCGTCCCGCGGCCCCGAGAACATCGGACCGCGTGGCGGTCGCGGCGGCAACACCGGGCGTGGCGGTGCGCCGGTCGCGGTCTACAACGACGTGCTCCGCGATCCGAAGATGCGCGATCCTCGCGGGTTCATCCTGCCGTCGGATCAGCCGGACTTCCTGACGGCGACCAAATTCATGAACGTGCTGACCAAGGCCGGTGTCGTCGTTCATCGCGCGACGGCGCCGTTTACCGTTGCGGGGAAGCAGTATCCCGCCGGATCGTACGTAGTCAAGGCGGCGCAACCGTTCCGCGCCCACGCAATGGACATGTTCGAGCCGCAGGACCATCCCGACGACATTCCGTACCCGGGCGGAACGCCGCGTCCGCCGTACGACGTCACCGGGTACAACCTGTCCTATTCGATGGGCGTGAAGTTCGATCGCATTTTCGACGGCTTCGACGGGCCATTCGAGAAAGTGCCGGATCTCATCAGCCCGCCGCCCGGCAAAGTGGCGCAGGCGCCGAACGGTGGCGGCTATCTGCTCAGTCACCAGGTGAACGACGCATTCGTGGCGGTGAATCGCCTGCTGAAAGCGAACGAGGAGGTGTACTGGCTCAAGTCGCCGGCGACCGCCAATGGGAAACAGTATCCCGTCGGCACGATGTACATCCCGGCGAAGGCATCCACCACGGCGATCGTGCAGAAACTCGCCACCGACAAGGGCCTGAGCTTCGACGGAGTTGCCTCGAAACCCGCCGGCGAGTCGATGAAGCTGAAACCCGTGCGCATCGGCCTCTGGGACCAGTACGGCGGATCCATGCCGTCCGGCTGGACGCGCTGGGTCTTCGAGCAGTACGAGTTCCCGTTCGAGGTGGTGTATCCGCAGACGCTCGATGCCGGAAATCTGAACGCAACGTACGACGTCCTCGTGTTCGTCGACGGCCGGCTGGCTCGGGCCAGGCCCCCGGCGGCAGCGGTTTCGGCGGTCAACCGCCGGCCGAGAGC
This sequence comes from Acidobacteriota bacterium, assembly GCA_003222455.1. Taxonomy (GTDB): domain Bacteria; phylum Acidobacteriota; class Vicinamibacteria; order Vicinamibacterales; family CAVVIG01; genus QHWF01. Next base: position 3,035 of record QHWF01000354.1, on the reverse strand, counting down.
ATCCCGGCCGAATTTCGCGGCTGGCTCGGGCGTGTGACGATCGCCAGAACGGTTCCGGAGTTGAAGAAATTCGTCGAGAACGGCGGCACGGTGCTGACGATCGGATCGTCGACCGCGCTCGGTCATCACCTGGGATTACCCATCCGGGACGCGTTAGTGGAGCACGTGGCGGGCGGCGATGAGCGTTCGCTGCCGCGCGAGAAGTATTACATCCCCGGCAGCATCCTCGAGGTGCGTATCGACAACGCCAACCCGCTCGCGTACGGGATGGAGGAGCGCGCCATGGTGATGTGGGACGAGAGTCCCGCGTACCGGCTGCAGCCCGACGCACTGCTCAAAAACGTGAGGCCGGTCGCCTGGTTCGACAACCCGTCGCCGCTGCGTAGCGGCTGGGCATGGGGCCAGCAGTATCTCGATCAGGCCGTTGCGATCGTCGACGCCCCCGTGGGCAAGGGCCACGTGGTGCTGTTTGGACCCGAGGTCCTGTGGCGCGCGCAGCCGCACGGAACATTCAAGCTGTTCTTCAACGGTCTCTACTACGGCAGTGCATCGTCCATGGGCGGCGGTCTGCGAACCACGGAGCCGCAATAGGGCAGGACGGGCGGGATGGGCAGGACGGGCAGGACGGGCAAGTCCAAGATGTATCTCGAACAGCTCGGCATCAAGTACCCGACGGTTCGCGGCATGTCCACCGCTGCAGGGCAGGACCACTGATGAACACGATCAAAGCGAAGCTGTGCCTTTCCCTCGCACTGGCAGTGCTCGTGGCTGGGCCTCTGCTCAGCGCGGACGCGGTGGAGCGCCACCGCAACCGACCGCACCGACCCCGCCGGGGCCGCCGCGAGTCGAGGAACTGAAGCGCGAAGCCGCCGCCGACGTCGAGACCATGCGCGTGATGACGCAGCAGATGGTGGATCAGGTGTTCAGCTACGGCGAGCTCGGGTTTCAGGAAGTCGAGACGTCGCGATATCTGACCGCAATCCTCGAGAAGAATGGCTTCAAGATCGAGCGCGGGTATGCCGGAATTCCGACGGCGTGGATGGCCACGTGGGGATCTGGCAAGCCGGTCATCGCGATCGGCTCTGATATCGATTGCATCCCTCAGGCGTCACAGAAGCCCGGCGTGGCGTATCACGATCCCATCATCGAAGGCGCGCCTGGTCACGGGGAGGGGCACAATTCCGGCGTGCCGCTCAACATCACGGCGGTGCTCGCGGTGAAAAAAATCATGGAACGGGAGCGCCTGCCCGGCACCATCAAGATCTGGCCGGGCGTGGCCGAGGAGCTGGTTGGCGCGAAGGCGTACTTCATCCGTGCCGGGCTGTTCCGCGACGTCGACGTCTCCCTGTTCGCGCACGTCGGGAACAATCTGGGCGTCGGGTGGGGCGGCGGATTCGGGACCGGCCTGGTGTCGGTCGAGTACACGTTCAAGGGCGAGAGCGCGCATGCCGCCGCGCAGCCGTGGCGCGGACGCTCGGCGCTCGACGCCGTGGAGTTGATGGACATCGGCTGGAATTTCCGCCGCGAGCACCTCCGGCTCCAGCAGCGTTCGCACAACGTGATCACGAACGGCGGCGATCAGCCGAACGTCGTGCCGCAGAACGCCAGCGTCTGGTATTACTTCCGCGAAACCGACTATCAGCACATCAGAGAACTGCGCGACATCGGCGACACGATGGCGAAGGCTGCGGCCATGATGACGAACACCGAGGTGAGCATGCGCATCCTCGGGTCCGCCTGGCCGCAGCACATGAACAAGACCGTCGCGGAAACGATGTATGCGAATATTCTGACCGTCGGCCTGCCGGCGTGGGACCAGGCGGACACGACACTCGCCAAAGGCCTGCAGAAGGAGTTGAAGCAGCCGCAGACCGGGCTGGCGACGCAGATTGGGCCGCTGCGCGGCGGCATCGATCCCGACGAGAACGTGGGCGGGCCATCGGACGACATCGGCGACGTGTCGTGGAACGTACCGACGGTCACGCTCAGTTATCCGGCGAACATTCCCGGCACGCCCGGCCACAATTGGGCCAACGCCATCGCCATGGCCACGCCGATTGCGCACAAAGGCGTGACCGCGGGCGCGAAAGTCCAGGCGATGACGATCATCGACATGCTGATGCGTCCGGAACTGGTGCAGCAGGCGTGGGACTATTTCAGGAACGTTCAGACGAAGGATCAGAAATATGAACCGCTGATCGGACCGAACGATCAGCCGGCGGTGTGGATGAACGAGAAGATTCTCGCGCAGTATCGACCGGAGATGAAAAAGTACTACTACGATCCGACGAAGTACAAGACCTATCTCGAACAGCTGGGGATTAGGTATCCGACCGTTAGATAGAACGAGATTTGAAATCTGAACTCTGAAATCTGCAATCTCACGTTACTGCGGGACCAGCTCCGGCGACGGGATGAAGTTGTACAGATGCCGTCCCACGATTTCCTGAATCACGACATCCGGGTTTTCTGAAAGCACCGCATTCGCATCGAAATCGTTCTGCCACAGGTAGACCGCCCGGCTGAAGTGCTCGGAGAGAAACGGCACGAGCCGGGACGCGAACGAGTCCCGAAAAATCAGCGCACGGGGTAATCGTGACCCCGGGATCTCCGTCACGAGCCGTCCCTCTTCGGCGGTCGGCTCCGCTCCGGCCGGCTCAACGACGCGGGCGCGGCGCGGCCTCGCCGGAACGAGCACAAGCTCCTGCTCACGCAGCACACGTTTCAGGCCCATCATTCCCGCCAAATCCAGGGCTTCCACGTCGCGCGTCACGGGTCTGAACTCGGCACACGTCCATGCGGCCGGCGTCGATGGAACCTGAGCTCGAACGGCGTCGAGGATCTGCTGATAAACCAGCAGCGCGCCGCGATCGTTCCAATGCGTGTCGGTCCGCTGGTAGATCCGTTCGTGGGTCTTCGCTTCGAGCAGCGCTGGCCGGACGTCAACGCTCGCTACGCCCGATCCGTGAAGTGCTTCGTATACCTGATCGGTCCGCGACCGAACTCGTATCCTCGCGAGCGAGGAGGGCATCTCC
>QHWF01000353.1:1628-7599 GCA_003222455.1 Acidobacteriota bacterium | reverse complement strand
CGGAATTCGGAATCAGGAATTCGTTCACGCATTCCAAATTCCGAATTCCTCATTCCGAATTCATTCCGTCCTTTCCAGTGGCGACGCCACCGGTGCCTTCAGCTCCAGCGCATTCACCATCAGCGCATGGGTCACGTAACGCCCAATCAGCATCAGCACCGCGATCGCCTGCTCGTGCCCGATCGCCGACACAACGGCGTCCAGCTCGTTGGCGGTCCCGTGTCCATGGCGGCGAACGACGGCGAGCGTCAGCGACTGGACGCGCCGCTCGGCGTCGTCAATTGGCGCGCTGTCAGGGTGCAATGTCTCGACGGCACGCACCCACGGCTCGCCGAACCCGAGTTTGAGCGACAGCCGCTCGTGCTGGTAACGTTCGTACGCGTTTCCGAGCTCGGTCGATACCGTGAGCGCCACGATTTCCGTCATCCGATCGGGCAGCGCCTGCTTCAGGTCGTCGGTGAATGCCATGAAGGAGATCAGCGCCGCCGGCTGATGCGCCGCACATCTGAAGAACTCGCCCAGATAACCAAGACGCTCGACACGCGGCCGCAACATCCCGGCGACGTCCGGCCGCAGCGCGTCAGACGACAGTCGGGGAATCATGAACCAGGTGCCCATAGACTTCGTCGTTGTGCTCACCGACTTCGGGTGCTGGCCGGCGGATGGGCAGCCGTTCGCCGTCAACGACGGCGAATCCACCCGGATAGCGGATGGCACCGCCGGGCCGGCCGCCTCCGACCTGCTGCCAGAACGCGCGTGCGTCGAGCTGCGGATCCCGATGGATGTCTTCGGCCGACGAGACCGGATAGCCGAGCATCTGGCGGGCCATCGCTTCCGCCAGGAATTCCTGCTTCGTGAGCGTGGCCAGAAAGGCTCCGATCGGCGCCTCGATCGCGTCCACCTGTTCCTGCGTCAGCTCCGGGACCGTGAAGCGCCGCCAGTCGATGCGCCGCAACGCATCCGCTCCCATGCCGCGCTCCTCCATCCACGCGACGAGCTGCTGGTTCGTGTGACGTCCGGCCGATCCGCCATAGACGATGAAGTTGATCCATCCGTCTTGGCACGGCCAGAAGGCGCGCATGCGTGCGCCGCTCACCGATCGGCCGGTGATGTACACGCCGGCCCGCTCGGGGTTGACGCGGTTCAGATCCCAGAACACAGGCGCGTGCGCGAGGGCGGCGAGCACGGCGGCCTGCGCCGACACATCCACCCATTGCCCTCGTCCGCTCTGCGTCCGGTAGACGAGCGCGGTCAACGCGCCCATCGCCGCTTCGCTGCCGGCCCATTGCGCGGCCTGCGGCACGCTCACGCGCATCGGCTCGCCGTCGGCTTCGCCGGCCAGCGACATCGCGCCGCTGGCAGCCATGATCTCGATATCCGACGCCGGGTAGCCGCTGTGCCCGCCATTCTGTCCATACGGTGTGATCGACACGAACACGAGGCGCGGGTTTTCGCGATGAAGCTGCTCGTACGCGAGTTGGTGCTGCGCGAGATATCCGGGTGGAAAGCTCTCGACGAGAACATCGGCCGACCGCGCCAGCTCGCGAAGCACGAACCGGCCGTTGGCCGCTTCGAGATCGAGCGTGATGCCGCGCTTGTTCGCATTGAACGCCAGCCAGTACAAGCTCTGACGGCCGCCATGATGCTCGTGGAACGGTGGCCACCGGCGCGACAGATCTCCGCCCGGCGCCTCGACCTTGATCACGTCGGCGCCCAGATCCGCGAGGATTCGCCCGGCCAGGAAGCCGAGCGGACCTGTCACGTCGAGCACACGGTAAGGGCTCAGGAACATGTCCGGCACATCTCGGGGCTATTGTCCTGTTCTCGCCAGCACCTCGACCCAGCCTTTCATCCGTGACTTCGCACGCGCGATGTCTTCGGCCTGGAAGAACCGTTTCGGATCGACACGATCGATCGGATACACGGGGCGATGGAAGTCCTGCTCGTAGCCGAACGGCACCGTCGCATCGATTCCCATGCCGCCTTCGAAGCGCGTGTTCGAGGCGGTCCACTCCTTCTCGCCGGCAGTCATCCGTTCCTGCGGCTGGAAGGTCTGGCCGATGCCGCCCGGCAGCGGGTTGATGATGTCGGTATGGGGGTTCACGCGTGTCGTGAGGCACCACATGATGTCGTCCATGCTCCGGATGTCGACGTCGGGGCTCACGGCGATCGCGAGGCGCATGCCCTGGCTGCACGAGAGGATCGCGGCGAGGAAGTTCCGCTGCCAGCCTTCTTCGATCTTGTTGCGCTTTCGCACCTGGATGATGCAGCCACCCCAGTCGGTCATGCAGTACGGGATGTGAACATCGGTGACCAGGCCGGGTTGCAGCCGTTCGCACAACTCGTAGATCGCCGCAGTGCGGACGGTCGTGTCGATGTTGTTGTCGTCGGCGGTGTGCACGCCCAGGCAGAAGATGATCGGCTTCGACTCGCGCTTCCGCATCGTGATGGCGCTGACGTGGAACGTGGCGGCCTTGTAGGCCTTGCCCATGTAGCCGGCCCATTCGGGATGGAAGAAGTACTTGCCCTGTTTGTCGGCCTTCTCCGCTTCCGCCGTTTCGTACCGCTTGTCGCGGGGATAAAGATGCCCTTCGAGCACGTACTCGGATTCGGCGATCGCCCAGGCATCCACGGTGCGCGCCTTGACGATGTTGACGGGGCTGCCTTGAATGGTGCCGGCCGCGCCGATCTCGTCGCAGCCCTTCGGCAGAATCACGTAGTCGAAGCCCGAACCGGCCACGAGCGTGCATGCCGGCGGCACCCCGAAGCACATCGTCAGCGGGATGGGCTTGTCGTCTTTGTAGTGCTTGGTCTGAATCTGCCACATGTGCGAGCCCGGCGACGCCTGGAACGTGCCGATGTTGCCCCACCGGAAATTCATCCGCTTGTAGCCGATGTGGCTGCCGCCGTCGAAGTACGGACCGACGACACAGCTGATGCCGCTGCCGACGGTCAGCTCGGTCTCGAGCGCGGTGTGACGGATCGCCGTGATGTACTTGTTGACGTCGAGATCGTCGGTGATGACCTCTTCCTGACACGGCGCCTCGCCTTGCGGGATTTCGACCGGCTCGAGCGGCCGGTTCATCGCCGTCGCGATTTTTCGCGTCCGATCCATCGGGCTCGTGAACCCGAACATCTTGTCGACGACGTTGATGTCGGAGAAGAGATTGGTGATGACGCGGGCGTGCGGCTTGCCCTTGACGTGGTTGAACATCAACACCGGCCCGCCGTCGAGATGCTTCTGGAGGCCGGTGATTTCCAGATCAGGATCCACGGGCTCGTCGGTGACGAGCACATCCCCCTGCGTCTCGAGCCACGCGAGCGCGGCCCGCAGCGACCGGACGTCTTTCTCAACCTTCTTGTCGACCACAGTGGCCATCGGGATGACTCCTATCCGTCCTCGTCCGGCTAAAGCCGGACACTACCGGCGTGCATTCGTCCGACGCAAGCCGGACAGCACCGACAACGACCCGCGTTGGTAGTGTCCGCCTTCAGGCGGACCTACGAAAACACTCCCTGGGCTGACAGTTCCTCGAACTCGCTCGCATTCAGACCGAACCACACCTTGAACACTTCTTCCGTGTGCTCACCGAGACGCGGCGCCGCCGATCGCACCCGCCCGGGTGTCTCGCTCAACTGGTACGACACCATCCGGTACCGCATCGGCCCGAGCTCCGCGTGATCGAACGGCTGAAACACGTCGCGCGCCGCCAGCTGCGGATCCTCGTACAGATCCTGCATCGTGTTGACGATGGCGACGTGAACGTTCGCGCTCCGCAGCGCCGACACGATGCCCGCCGCGTCGCGCTCGCGCGCCCAATCTGCAATGTGGTGGTCGATGTCCGCTTCATGCGCACGGCGGCCCTCGCTCGTGGCCAGCGCCACATCGGTCAGCACGGGATCGCCGGTCGCCTCGGCCAGCCGCGACCATTCCGCATCGTCCCAGCAACTGAGCGCGACCCAACGGCGGTCGCGGCAGCGGTACGATCCGTGCGGGACGGCGACGCGGTCGCGATTCCCATTGCGTGTCGGCGACACGCCGTTCACCGTGTAGTCGAGCAGCGCCGGCGCGAGGAACTGAAGCCCTGCTTCGTACTGAGCCAGATCGATGAAAGCGCCTTCTCCGGTCCGGCGCTGCCGGTCGAGCGCCGCCAGCACCGCCGCACCGCCGTAGGCGACGGCAATCATGTCGATGTACGGACCATACAGGCAGAAGGGCGGTCCGCCGGGGACGCCAATCATCTCGGTGAATCCGCTCAACGACGACAGCTGCGATCCAAACCCCGGGTGCGTGGCGCGTGGACCGGTCTGACCGAGATTACTCGTGCTCAACATGACCAGCGACGGGTTGTGGACCTTCAGCTCCGGATAGCCGAGCCCAAGGCGCGCCATCACGCCGGGCCGCATGTTCTCGACGACGATGTCGGTACGGGCGACGAGGCGATAGATCAGCCGCAGTGCACTCGGATTCTTGATGTCGATCGAGACGCCCTGCTTCGAATCGTTGAAGAAGGCGAAACAGCCGGACCGATTGATGCCGACTCGATCGTCCTTGTACGGTGGATACTGCAGGCGGAAGCCATCCGGTCGAGAGAACGACTCGACGTGGATGACGCGCGCACCGAAGTTCGCCAGGTACTTGCCGATGGCCGGCCCGGCCGCATAGCCGCCGAACTCGACCACGGTGACGCCGGCAAGCGCATCGACGGCCGGCGGCGCGCCGGTGGTCATCGCGCTCCCGCCTGCCGCATCCCGGTCCACCGGTTGCGCACGTCGAGGTGAATGCCCAACTGATCGAGGAGCCGCGCTGCCGTGTAATTCACCAGGTCATCGACCGATTCCGGCTTGTTGTAGAACGCCGGCATCGGCGGGCAGATCACAACGCCCATGCGCGACAGCTTCAGCATGTTCTCCAGATGGATGTCGCTGAGCGGCGCTTCACGGACGGCGAGCACCAGCTTGCGCCGCTCCTTGAGAATGACGTCCGCGGCCCGGTGAATCAGGTTGTCGCCCAATCCGTGCGCAATCGCCGCAAGCGTCCGCATGCTGCACGGCACCACCACCATGCCGAGCGTGAGAAACGACCCGCTCGACACCGCGGCGCCCTGGTCGGTGAGCGGGTACACCCGCGTCGCGAGGGCCTCGACCTGCTCCACGGTGCAGGACGTTTCGAGCACGAGCGTGCGTGCGGCCCACCGGCTCATGATCAAGTGCGTTTCGACGTCGGTGTCCTGCAGCATTTCGAGCAGGCGAACGCCAAAGACCGTGCCGGTCGCACCCGTAATCGCGACGATCAGCCGGCGCGGTGCGGTCATGACGTCAACAACTCCGCGAGCAGCGCGCGCGCACGCGCCATTTCGGCCTCGCGCTGCGGGTTGTAATAGGTGACGCCGCCGGCGATGTATGCACCCGCCTCGTACTCCTCGCTGGTCTCGTCGGACAGAACCTGTTCCACACGGCAGTCGAACGCCGCGTTCCACTCCATCGTCTGCATCGCCGGCGCGATTTCGACCGCATGCGCCTTGACGTAGTACGCAAGCCGATGATCGATGATCACGAACGTCACCTTACCCGACCGCCGCATGTTGGCGCTCGTCGTGCTGTTCGCATACGTCGCACACCGGATGTGGCGCGCATCCGCCGCAACCACTTCGAAATAACTGAGCAGCGCCGGATGCGGCCATCCCGCCGCATCCATCGTCACCACCTGGACGACCTTCGTGGCCAGCGGTTCCAGATTTCGACCGCTCAATCGCTCCACAAGATCGCGCGGGAGCTCCGATCCTATTGCGCGTGACATCGTTCCCCACTTCAGGCTCCAGCCTGGCGAACGTCACGATCGAACGCAGAGGCCGCAAAGGACGCAAAGAAAGACTGTATTTCTTCGCGGCCCTCGCGGCCTTTGCGTTCCACCGTGGCATCCTCGGCTCTCGGCTTCAGACTTCAGACTTCAGACTTCAGACTTCAGACT
>QHWF01000353.1:0-1349 GCA_003222455.1 Acidobacteriota bacterium | reverse complement strand
ACGACGTGGAAATGTGCGGCTGAAGCCATTCGAACAGCGTGGTCGTCAGCACATCGAGCGCCCTGGTCTGGGCGAGGACGTTGCTCAGGCTCACGGCCGCCGCGACGAAAAAAATCGGCAGGTAGTTGATGCGGCGAACGTCGTCGGTGTCGAGAACGCCAATGCGCGGCATGATCGCGAGCAGGCCGATGCCGAGCCCAATCATCGGCGCCGGAATGTGGTGGACGAAATCGGTCACCCAGAGTCCGATCGCCAGCCCCATCAGCGTGGCCGCGCGCATTTCGCGAGCCGACCATGGGCCCATGTTGCGCAACTCGCGGCGCAGATAATCTTCGCCGCCCGGCAAGGTGGCGGCCTCCGGCGGATACATCCACAGCGTCAGTCGCCACCCGACGAGCATCACCAGAATATCGCACGGCAGATAGGCCAGCGCCCACTGGCTCCAGAACACGTTCACCTGGCCGAACCGCTCGATCGCCCCGCGGGCCGTGATCGACGACGCGCCGGCAATGAGCATCTTGTCGAAAATCGTCGCCGTATACGTGAGGATGATGAACATCCCGCGCGCGATGTTGCTGCCCGGCCCGACCCCGAAGGCGTCGACCAGGCCCATCGCGACGGCCGCCATGATCACGACGCGGGCGATGCCGGATGGAACGATCGCCGTCAACAGGAAGTCCGAGAGGATCAGGCCGAGCAACAGCCGCGCGTAGCTGTGGCCGACGCCGCGCATGACGAGATACGCCAGGCGGCGCGCGAGACCCGACTGGCCAGCCATCATGCCGAAACAGAGGGCGCCGAACAGAAACCAGGCCGACGTGTCGGCGAAGCCGGAGAACGCGGTCTCGAACCGCGCGACTCCGAGCATCCAGAACAGGAAGCAGCCGATGATGCCGGCAATCCCATGGTCCAGCACCTGGGTCATCCAGGCGAGGATCATGAAGGCGCCCACGGCGAGCGCTTTGTGGGCCAGCGGCTCGACTGGCAGCGGCAGCAGCCAGAACCCCGTGCAGGCCGCGGCGATCACCACGAGCAATCCGGCCCGACGCACGTCGGCCGCGGCGGCCGGAGCGGGCAGCGGCGGCGGCTCCGCCGGCACGGCGGCGACCGCCTGCAATGGTCTAACCATTGAGTCGCGATGGTAGGCTCGCGAGTCGGGGCGTGTCAAGCGCCAGGATCACCACGGAGGACACGGAGGACAGGAGGAAAAACCCTGAATATCTGAGAAATCGGACCCGCTTCGAGCCCACGACATGCACCCACCAAAAATGCAACCACGAAGTCACGAAGAACGCACGAAGGTCAATGATCCAGAAGAGGCTTCTTCTTCGTGGTTTCGTGTCTTCGTG
>QHWF01000352.1 GCA_003222455.1 Acidobacteriota bacterium | reverse complement strand
TCCGTTCAGATACTGTCGCGAGGCTATCCAGCGCCCACGCACGGACGAATGTTTGCGGGAAGGCGAGGTTCTCGAGCAGAATTCGCTCCATCCGCTTCGACTCGGCGGCGGTCCAGCGAAACAGTGGCAACGCGCGTACGATCTGCAGGCGGATCTCCCACTTGTCGCTCTGAGCGAGCGGACCAATGAACACCCTCTTATATGGTGCAATCCATTCCGGATGCTCGTGGGCGAGCTTTTCGAGCAAGTCGAGCGCGCGCTGCGAGACCAGCCAGTCCTCATCGGCCGTCAGCGCGGCGAGCTCCTTGACGCGCGCGGGCCGCTGCTCGATGAGGGCTCGGACGCGCTGCGAATCGGCGATGCTGCGCCGGTCGCCCCCGCTCAGCAGGTCACGAAACTTCGCGTGCACGGGCATCCCTAAAACTGAGCTTTCATTCGCCCTTTCGCCCGGTTAGTTTCGACTACCTTGGCGTCTTGGCGCCTTACCGTCTTGGCGCCGACATGGTGGCTGTAGCTCAATTGGTTAGAGCGCCGGACTGTGGCACCGAAACACACGAGCGGGAGCATGAGGTCATGCTCCCGCTTCGTGCTTCATCGACCTTGGATTGACCCACCCTCCGACATCGACCGGCAACCAATGGCAACCATACCGGCGCAGCGAACTCCTTAGGGAATGCTTCAGCTAAATTTCCGCTCATCATGGACAGTCGCACCGCTTCCGTTCCTTCCATCCTTGTTGACACGTGCATCGTGAGCGGCCTTGCCAAAGGCGACTTGCCGCCGGCGGAGCTGCAAGCCGTCATGCAGATCGTGGAGATGATGAAGAGGAGCGAGGTGACACTGGCCGGCACGACTGTGATGCGCGACGAGCCGAACAAGATTCCCGCGCGGAACCGCGGCCCGCATGACGCGGTCTACAATACGCTCCGCATCCTCAGGACCAGTTCCGGGGTCACGTGGGTCGACGCCAACTCCGGGACGGTCCGCCGAAACCCCGTGTACAATAACCTCTGTGGTATCCTGCCCGATGAGCCAGACGCCCGCATGCTCGCGATTGGCGTCGAGTACAGCCAACAGTATTGCATGACCGACGACCGACGGACCATCCTCCGCCACCGCGCAACGATTGCGTCCGTTTGCTCGATCAAGCCCCGACTCCCAACGGAGATTCTTGGCGAGCTGCTACGGGGATCCACGTAGAATGCAAACACGGTATCGAGGAGACGCGTATGACCCGCACAGAACTACGTGAGTGGCTGCAAACCCTCGGCCTGGTCGCCATACCGATCATGGTGGCGTTCACGGGTAACGCCGTCGCCAAGTCCAACGCGACGCGAGAGGCGGACGCCCGCATGGTCGAGATTGCGGCTCAAGTTCTGGCGGGGCCGGTCAACGATTCCACGAGGCCGCTCCGCGTGTGGGCCCTGAACGTGCTTGGGCGCCATTCGGACGTGCCCTTCGGGGCCGCGGCGGAATCCATACTAATTCGGCACGGCACGATCACCTTCGTTACCCCGCGAGCGGTTCACGTCCTGACGTTCACTCAGTGCGACTCGACGGGCAAGAATTGTCGGCCGCTGCGGGTGGAGGAAGTGGAAAGGCAGTAAGGGCCGCGTCGCATGGACCGCGGCCCGTGTGGCGAGAGCTGGTTAGTGCTTCTTCATCGGTGCGACGTCGACGGCGACGCCGGGCGCGCTCGATGTGATAATCATCAGGCCGGCGCCATCCCTTCCCGGCTGAAGCGCGAGGCCGACTCGGATCGTCGGTGGCCCGTCGATCATTGCAGTCTTGGTGAGCGTCACGTTGACCATGTTCGGGCTCAGGGAGTTCCAGGCGCCGGTCGCTGCGTCGACGATGACGGGGACGAGACCGAACAGGATGTCGAGGACGATGATCCCGCCGCGAACGTGATGTGACACTTGAACGTCGGCTGAAGTGTACCCGGCCCTAGAGAATGTCAGCGTGTAGTCCTTTTTTCGCTCCAGGCTAACCGAGGCAGGGGTGGTCAAGGTCGCCGTCGGGGGAGCTGTCGTGATTGTCGTCCCTGGCGGGCTGGAGTTTGCCTGGATGGTCTGTCGTGAGCCTCCGAAAATCAGGCCGCACGCGCCAACGGTCAGGGGCATGGCCACGCACACGAGCGGGAGCGTTAGGCTTGGCATCCGGTTCATAACGACCCTCCTAGCAAGAAAGGGGTTGCCGGCCGCGTTAATCATGAACTGCCTTGGGGGCGACCGCTAGGTCGTTTTTGCGGCACCTCCATGCGCTCCAGTGCGTACGGCCGAACACCGAGGCTCGGCAGGTCAGCGATTGTCACGACCGTTTCCTTATCGTTGACGCGACCGAGGTCTGGCATATGGTCTGAAGGCGCGCCTCACGGTGGAGTACCGAGTCGAACAGCACGCCGCTAAGTTAGGGGACCGCCTCTCGCTCATGGTTGCCGTAACGAGCGGCAACCGAACGAAGCCACAGGTGGTGGCGTAAGTAAGTAAGTTGTTGCGGCAATGCATGGTGGCTGTAGCTCAATTGGTTAGAGCGCCGGACTGTGGCTCCGGAGGTTGCGGGTTCAATCCCCGTCAGCCACCCTGACTATCAGAGGTCCTCTGAGCGACAATCATCCGATAATCCGTGTGCAGCACCTCGTGCGGTCGTTTGGCAGCGTGACGGCCGTCAACGACGTCACGTTCGACGTGCGCCGAGGCGAAACGTTCGCGTTCCTCGGTCCCAACGGCGCCGGCAAGACCACGACGATCAAGATGCTCACGACCGTGCTGCGCCCGACGAGCGGCACGCTCGAGCTCGACGGCCTGGATCCTGTTACGCAATCGACGGAGGTCCGGAAGCGACTCGGCGTCGTGTTTCAAGATCCGAGCTTGGACAGCGAGCTGACCGCCTGGGAGAACGTGGACCTTCACGGCGTGCTCTATCACGTCCCGCGCCGGGTCCGGCGCGAGCGCGGCGAGGCGCTGCTCAGGTTGTTCGAGCTCTGGGACCGGCGGAACGATCTCGTCAAGACATTTTCCGGCGGGATGAGACGCCGGCTCGAGATTGCGCGGGGGCTCCTGCACACGCCCAAGGTGTTGTTTCTGGACGAGCCGACGTTAGGGCTCGATCCGCAGAGTCGCAATCAGATGTGGACGATCGTCAAGAACCTGAATGCGACAGAAGGCGTGACGGTTTTTCTCACCACGCACTACATGGACGAAGCCGATCGCGTGGCCGACCGGATCGCAGTCATCGATCACGGCCGTATCGTCGCGACGGGCTCGTCCGCGGAGCTCAAGCAGCAAACCGGCGCCGATTCGCTCGAAGCAGCATTCCTCAAGCTCACCGGCACGACGATTCGCGACGAGGCGTTTAGTGCCACCGACCAAATGCGCCAGTTCGCGCGATTCGTGAGGAGATAGCCGTGGGCGTCGTGTACATCCTGTGGCTGAGAGAGCTCAAGAAGTATCTGCGCTCGCGCGTGCAGATCGTGGCGTCGCTGGGTGCACCACTCATGTACCTCGGCGTGCTGGGGTTCGGCCTCGGGCCGGTGTTTCGGCGCGCGGGGGAGGGGAGCTATCTCCAGTTTATGGCGCCGGGCGTCATCGGCATGACGGTGCTGTTCACGGCGATGTTCTCGGGGATCGCGATGCTGTGGGACCGGCAGTTCGGCTTTCTCAAGGAGACGCTGGTTGCGCCCGTGCCGCGCTTGCAGATCATGATCGGCCGCACGCTCGGCGGCGCGACCGTCGCAGTGTTGCAGGGAGCCCTGATCTTTGCCGCGACGCTCGTGGCCGGATTCCGGCCCGTGAGCCTCCTGGCGATCCCCGTGGCGTTTCTCGTCATCGCGCTGATCGCGATCGTCTTCGCCGCACTCGCCACGGCGATCGGCTCGAGCCTGAAGGAAATGCAGGGATTTCAGATGGTGATGAATTTCTTCGTCATGCCATTGTGGTTCTTGTCGGGTGCGCTCTACCCGTTGCAAGGACTCCCCCCGGCCCTGGCGGTGCTGACGCGAGTCGACCCGCTGACGTATGGGGTCGATGGCGTCCGTGGCGTCATGCTCGGCACGTCGCATTTCGGAGTCGCGCTGGACGTCGGCGTCCTAGTGGCAGTCGGCGCCTTATTCGTGGCTGCGGGCGCGTGGCGATTCTCGAAGATTGAGGTGTAGCCTAGCCTCCGAAAAGCAGTTCCTTCGCTACGCGCGTACCGCGCGCTCCGCTCAGGATGACACGCGCGTCTCTTTGTGATTGAGAAAGTAAGGGAAGGGAACCGGGTAGTGGCGCTCGCGGGTTAATCCTCGTCCGAGCTGTCCTCGCCGATGATCGCTTCCACGAACCCGAAGATCGGACGGCCGACGATGCGCACGACGGGGCCCGAATCAGTCGATGCGCCCTTGAGGGAGAAGTATCCGAAGAGCGCGCGCCCCGCGCTGTCCACGCGCACGCCGGAGGGCAGCCGGATCTGCACGTATCCCATGAACGTGCTGGCGGCGATCGTGGTGACACCGGTCTTGAACGTCGCGCCCGTGAGGTCGAGCTCCACGTAACCCAGGCGCGAGCGGATCGTGAGATCGCGTGGAACCGCGCCGGCGAGCTTGCGCTCTTGCCCCGAAAAGAACGCCGTGATCTGGCCGCTTGGAACCTGGGACGGCAGGTCGGCGGTGATGGCCTCGAGCTCGCGCAACGATGTCGCCGAATAGGCAATCTGCAGGCGAGCTTCGAAGTCTGCCTCGGTGAGCGCGTCGTTGGCGAAGTGGCGGGTGAGGAGCGCAACGGCGCGCTCACGGTCGATCGAAAGCTCGGACAGCGGGGGCAGGGGAGTCGACATCGGCCTGTAATGTAGCTGGTGCGGTTGAGCCCTAGCGCGGTGGCCGGTTAGATTGTGGTCGCGGCGTAGGTCCGTAGCTCAATTGGTAGAGCACCGGTCTCCAAACTCGGCCCCGCTATGCGGGGCCGACGAGCAATACCGCCGATGATCCTCAGTCATCCGAATGATCACGATAACCGCGCTTTTTCATCCAGCTCGGCACTGGCGGCGTCGGCACGCGCGCCGGCTTGGGAGCGACTCGCTGGGCCGGAGTCGACGCCGGAATCGAGGTAGGGAACTGGAAGCTCGTCAGATTCTTGAGAACGATATCGAGATTGCTGACCTTCATCGGATGCTCGTGCACCATGGCCGCCAGGGCAGCGGCGAGTTGATCGATTTCCCACGATCCGATGCGACGTAAGCGTTGCCAAATCGGCGATCGACCCAACTGCTGGAAATCTTCGCGCACGAAGATCAGATTGTCGCCGGTATGAAAACGTTCCCATA
>QHWF01000295.1 GCA_003222455.1 Acidobacteriota bacterium | reverse complement strand
TCGTATCGAGCGCATTGATCAAATCGTTGGGGCTCTGGACGACTCCGGTCAGGTACCGGCGATTCTTCGTCGCCAGGATGGCCGTGTTGGCGAACCATTTGCCGATCGGCCGCTTGGTGAGCATCACCTCGAAGTTCTTGAACGAATCGTTGCGATCTGCAGGCCGATTCACGTTCGTGCTTTGCACAAACGCGTTGCCCCGGTACGCCGGGTTGTAGTCGTAGATCGTGTAGGACAGCCCGTCGTCGGTCGTGTTGAGCAGGCCATCGGGCCCCGGATCCTTCCGCGTGAACACTTGATCGTACACGCTCAACGGCCGGAGAATGTTCACGTTGGTAATCGCGTCGTAGAGTTTCTTGTAGACGAACAATCCCCGCACCGACAGTCCCTGGCCGAGCTCCCGCTCCAGGGACGCGCTCCCTTCGTTCGTGTGGGGCAATTTCAAATCCGGATTCACGATGTTATTGCCCGCCCCCACGGCACCGAAGCCCGGACCTGGATTGACACTCAGGTAATCGGGGCCGTTGAGATCGAGATTCACTTCGCCTGGCTGATAGTTCCCGTCGC
Source organism: Acidobacteriota bacterium (assembly GCA_003222455.1). Classification (GTDB taxonomy): domain Bacteria; phylum Acidobacteriota; class Vicinamibacteria; order Vicinamibacterales; family CAVVIG01; genus QHWF01. The sequence continues at coordinate 4,461 of QHWF01000295.1, read as the reverse complement.
CGTTCAAATCGTGCCAGCGATAGTTGTATTGCAGCGGCTGGTTCGCACTGAAACTGACGGAGTATTCGCGCAGACCGAGATCGTCGTTGAACTTGCCCCACGTCGCCTTGGCGACCGTCTTGCCGTTCCCCGACACATCGAACGCCACACCGAAACGCGGAGCCCACCGGTTCCACGCGCCAGCTTCCACCTGGGGGTAATTCCCGGAAGTCCCAAAGGTTCCCTGAATCTTTGTTTGCGCCGGGACAAAATGACGCTGCCGTTCCCGCCGGACGCCGACATTGAACGTCAGCCGTCTGGTGGGCCGCCAGGTATCCTGACCGTAGACCGCATATGTGTTTTCGTGGAACGACCCGGCGACCGGGAAGTTGTATGCCCACAATTCGACCGGCTGATGCGGGACGCCTGCGACCGTGTCGTAAACCAGACGATACTCACCGATGCCGCCGTTGATATCCGGGTCGACGGGATTCCGGTAATCCATGTCCCCCAGGACCACCCGGTAACCGGCTCGCACCTCGTGCGAGCCGACAAAGGATCCTCCCGGCAGATAACTCATGCTGCCTGCGAATTGCCTCCGCTTCGGAGTGCGCGACGCCGCGCCGCCTTCGCTGAAATTCGGACCGGTGTTGTATCCCGTCGCGCGATCGAACCGGTTCGGCGCATGCGAGTTCGGCGCCCACCCCCCGTTGAACCTGCGCGGCGCGTCGTACCGCGCCAAGCCGATGCTCATGTCTGTCACCAGCCGGTTCGTGAGCGACCCCTGCCACTGGAGGGGCTTGGAATCCCACGAATACTGGTTGAGCACCGAGCTCGATTCAAACGGACTGAAACGAGAGGTTGTCGGCCGATATTCAGGCGAGAAATCCGGATTGTATTGGGTAAACCCGGTGAATCGGTGCTTCGAGGTCGGCTGATACGAGATCTTCAGTGTCACGCTCAGATGGCTGGCTTTCGGAAAGCCGGGCACGTCGTCAGCCGTCTGGTACACACCGTCCGGTCCGGGAGCATGCGAGTAGCCGAGAACGGTCGACTCGTTGCGAAGGTCGCGGATGCCGCCGTAGAACCACAGCATGTTCATGACAATCCGCCCGCCCAGATCGCCGGAGATGTCGTTGTAGTACTGAACCGCGTCACCCGCAGTGATACCCTGCGCCTTCAGAGCGGCATCGATGTTTTCGGCCTGGAACCGTTTGTTCTGACCAATCTCGTTGAATCGACCGTGGAACTGATTGCCGCCGGTTTTCACGACGAGCTGCACGGCGGCACCGGGCGCGTCCACGTCGGCCGTGTTGCCAAAGGTCTTCACGTCCACTTCTTCGAAGGCGGTGAAATCGGGAATCTCATTCTGCTGGATCTTGACGCCGTCGATCTCGACCGTCCCGCCGCCGGTGGCGCTGTTGCCCGCGCCGTACGTCCTGCCGGCATATCCTCCACCGCCGGCCTGGAGAATGCCGGTGAGAGGTGGACCGCTCACCGTGGTGCCCCCGGCCAGGAGCATGACGTCTGAATAGTTCCGGTTGCCCGGCACTGTTTCGATCAAGGTCTTGGAGACGGTGGTGCCGCCGCGTGTGCTCGTCACATCGACCAGTGGGGTTTCGCCCGATACTGTGATCGTTTCGGCGACCGCCGCCACCTTCATGACCGCGTCCACGCGCGCGTTGAATCCGGTGGTCAGGACGATGCCTTCGCGCACCATCGTCGTGAAGCCGGACAGTTCATAGGTCACTCGATACGTCCCCGACGGGAGATCGATGATTTGGTACTCGCCTCGCTCGTCGGTGACTCTCCTGATCTGCGGCACCTGAAGTGAAGGGCTGTCAATGGCGACGGTCACACCCGGCAGGGCCGCGTTGGTATCGTCCGTGACAGTACCGCCGATGGACCCTCGAAGGCTCTGTTGTCCGAACGCTGCGGTACTCACCATCAGCACCAGCGCGATCGTCGACAACATCTGCGATGGCCGTTCGCGTCTCATTGCCTTTTCTCCTCACTAAGAGGTGGTATCGCGCGTGAACGTTGTGGTTCACGGCAGGCTGAAGGCGACGATCGTGTCCGATACCTTGTCTCCTCCGGCAAAGGCGCTCATGTTTCCGGGACTCGCGCCGTTAATCACCACGTACTGCTTCCCGTTGTTCCCCACGTATGTGGAAGGCGTCGCGTTTCCCGTCGCCTCGAGCTCCGCCGTCCACAGCAGCTTCCCTGTCTTCGAATCGAAGGCGCGGAACATATGGTCGTTGGTTGCCGCGATGAAGACGAGACCACCGGCCGTCACGATCGAACCGCCGAGATTTGGCGCGCCGAAGTCCTTGAATCCTTTCGCTTCCAACTCTGGATAATTACCGAGCGGTACTCTCCAGACGACGTCGCCCGTTGACGCGTTGACGGCCGACAACTCACCCCTGGCGGAGCGTTGCATGGGTATCCATTCTGATCCACGAAACGCGTGGACGTCGCACGGTAGGGCATCGGCGAAACGGAACCTCTGCCCGCCCTCCCGGGCGGCGTCGCAGCCATTTTCTGAAGTTGTCCGACACTCTGCGTATTGACGAAGATTGATTTGCTTCAGCGGCGAATACTTCGTACCGGCCGCGTCGCGTCCGTAGACGGGCCACTCGTACGGATGCTGGGCCAGGAGCCCGGGCATAACCGCCACGATCACACCAGCCATAATCAGAACGGCGACGCCCCGCACGCGAGATTTCATCTGATTCTCCGCTGACATGGGATCGCCCGCGCAATGCGCGCGCGCACGTCGAAGAATGGACAAGGGCGGCGTGGGGTTCGAATCAGCAGCCCGTTCCCTAGGGCCTCACCCTGACGTACTTCTGCAATCTCCTGGGTCGAGGCTCGCCTCCAAAGACGGTGCCGTCGCGATCGATCGCCACGAACTCCGCTCCGTCGCCGGCGGTCTGCCGTGGATCACCCCAGGGATACAGGATGAATGCATTGACCCATCCCGTTCTGGCATCGCCAATCCGGATCCCTTCCTCCCAACCGGGGTTCTGCACGTCATCGGATTCCGAGTCCGCCACGTAGATCTGACCCTTGCTGTCGAAGGCGATTCCGCTCGGCTTTCCGAACTGCGTCCACGGGGTTGTCAGCGACTTTCCCTCCTGGTCAAAGATCTGAATCCGGTTGTTCCCGCGATCGCCGACGAAAATGCGCCCGCTCGAGTCCATGGCGATGGCGTGCAGCGCGTGGAACTCGCCCGGCGCCCAGCCACCCTTGCCCCAGGCTTTGATGAACTTTCCGTCCTTCGAAAACTTCACGACGCGGTTGTTCCCGTTATCGTTATGCCCGTCGGCGACGAAGATGTCGCCGTTCGCCGCCACCACGACATCGCTGGGCGAGGTAAAGTGATCGGGCCCGTTCCCGGACTGTCCAGGCGCGCCCAGCGTCATCAGCACCTTTCCCTCCGGGCTGAACTTGATGATCGGATCCGTCTTGGAGTCGCGGCATTCGTCGCCGAACCGGGCCGGATCTTCCAGCCGATCGCATCGCACGATCGCCCAGACCTGCCGGCCGTCGGGGTCGATCGCCACCTTGCCCACAGCCCCCATCTGCCGGCCCATCGGAAGTTGCGCCCAGCCCTCGACAATGCGATAGGGATTCGGCAACACCTGCGCGAAGAGCACCCAGTGGACGCCGTGCGACGCGACCAGAGCCAACCCGACCACCAACACGAGTCTCTGCCAGCTTCGCATGACCACACCTCGCTGCCTAGGAGCGTGTCTGAGAAACAAGAACACGCTCCTAGTAGGCCGGCTTCGCCGGCGAAAAACAGTCATAAATCCAAGATCACGCGCGCGTAGCGCGCCTACTAGGAGCCCGTTCGTCGTTACTCGGACGGGCTCCTAGACGGCAATGGCCGGAATTATACGCTTCGTGTGTCGACGATGCGCGCGCCGACGCCGCCGGTGTGTGTCATCAGTTCGCGCATTGTCATCGAGCGCCGAGCGTCCTCCGCTTTGGCATGAGCCGGCCGATGCAGCAGGATTAACAGGCTGCTGAAAAAGGTGCCGACCTGAAGTTGAAACTGAAAAGCCAAAACAGAAAAGTGCGATCTTCCGCCTGCTTTTAACTTTTCTGTTTTAACTTTTCACTTCAGGCTGCGTTTTTCAGCAGCCTGTTAGGCTCGGAATGCGGACCAGCCGGCGAGCTTTGCTAGAATCTGCGACCGTGGCGGTCTGTGGGCGCCGCGACGCGGTGATGCCACGCAACGTGCAGAAAGATCCCGAGGCATCGCTCGCGTGGGTGCTGAAGGACGAAAAGGAGATGCTGACCATGGGTTTTGCTCCCTCCAGCATGCCGACAAAGTTAGCGCTCCTCGCCGTTGTGTTGCTCGGCACGGCGCCGCCGGCCCGGGCACAAGTCACGCTCACACCGGCGCCGGAACAGATCACCGTCGACATCGACGGTAAGCCGTTCAGTGTGTTCTACATCGGCGGCAAGGATCTC
>QHWF01000294.1 GCA_003222455.1 Acidobacteriota bacterium | reverse complement strand
GAGGCCGCGTTCAGGCTGGCCCGCATCCACTTCCAGAACGGGCAGCTCGACGATGCCCTGCAGGCGCTGGCGCGGATCGAGGGTTCGGTGCCCGAGGAGATAAGGAACGACGTCGAGTTCCTGCGGGCGAACATCTATATGGCGACAGGCCGGCCGAGCGAGGCCGTGGGAGTGCTCAAGCCGCTGCAGAGCGATGAGAGCCTGGCCGGGTTTGTCGCCTACAACCTCGGTATCGCTTTGTTGCAGGCCGGTCGACAACAGGAAGCGATCGAGCAACTGGACAAGGCCGGGCGGCTGGCGGCCGGTGATCGCGCCGGTCTCGCGATCCGCGACAAGTCCAACCTGGTGCTTGGCGCCATCCTGTTCGAATCGGCCAACTTTGAGCGGGCAAAACAGTCACTGGACCGCGTCCGCCTCGAGGGATCGTTCTCGAACCAGGCTCTGCTGCGGGCAGGCGGGGCCGAGGCCTCAGCCAAGCAGTATGACCGTGCCCTGGTTCCGTGGAACATCCTGGTGGATCGTGCCGCATGCGTACGCGAGCCTGAACCTGTACGGCCGCGCCGCGCTCATGTACGGTCGCGCGCTCGAGCTGTTCAGCAACCAAATCGAAAAGGTGGACGCATCGATCGGCAGCATCAGGGAAGGGCGATTTCTCAAGGCGCTGATCCGCGAAGAGAGCCGGGAGGACCAAAACTGGGTCATCCGCCTGCGCAGCCTGCCCGATGCGCCGGAAACCTATTACCTGATGGAGTTGATGGCATCTCACGACTTCCAGACCGCGCTGCACAACTACCTCGACCTCGAGGACCTGCGGTCGAGGCTCATGGCCTGGAAGATCAGCCTCGATGCTTTCGACGACATCATCCGGTTGCGCGGACAGAACTACGAGCCGCTGCTGCCGGAGGTCGACGCGCAGTTCCGGGAGCTGGATTCGCGGATGCGCTTGCGACGCGAGCAGCGCAAGCACCTCAGCGAGCGCCTGCAGGCGATCCTGACCGCGCCGCGGCCGGATTATCTGGCGACCGCGGAGGAGCGGATTGCCGGCGAGCGCATCGCACTCATCGAGAAGCAGCTCGGCGACTCTGACAACCCCGAATCGCTTGCGCTTCGGCAACGAGCGGCGCGCCTGCGCGGCGCGCTCACATGGCGGCTGGAAACCGAGTACCACGAGCGGCTGACCGGGGCACATGTCCACCTGAACGAACTGAATGCACCTGTCGACGCTCTCACTCGGCAGTACGACGCCTTCGTCAGGACGAGGCAGGCGGCGACGCACAGCTATGTCGGATACGACGTCCAGATTGCACGGCTGCGAGAGCGCGCCGGCGGCGCACTGGAGCGCGTCGACATCTTGATGGCCCGGCAGGGACACATGATCGAGACCGTCGCCATCAATCAACTTGCGGCCCGCCGGGAACGCCTGGTGGCCCAACAGACACAGGCGCGCTACGGCGTCGCCGATAGCTACGATCGCGCCGCGCGCACCCAGTCCGACAAGGAGGAACGCTGATGCATCGCCTCACCATGACGATAGTGCTCCTGGCGGCTCTCGTCGTTGGCTGCGCCGCGGGCTGCGCCGCACGTGCCAACAAGACGGTCGGGACGGTGGGGACGCTGGCGGAGCTGCGTAACGTGCACCCGGACGTGCAGGAGGTGAAGGTCGAGCAGGGCCTCGATCAGGCCATGCAGCAGTACCGGCGCTTCCTCGAGGAGGCAGGGGAGACCGCGATGACTCCGGAGGCGATGCGGCGTCTCGCGGACCTGCAAATTGAGAAGCAGTTCGGGATACGCACGGGCGGCGCCAAGCCTCGGGAAATGGCCGCCCCGGAGCTCGCCCAGGCACTCGCGGGCGCGCTGGCCGGCACGCCCAATCCGGCCGCGGCGGCTGGCGGCGCCGGCTTGCTGGAGTCCGATCAGGATTTCGAGCGGCGCACCACCGCGGAAGCCGGGATACTGGCGGACACCGCGGCGTCGGACGCGGTGCGCGCTGGCACAGATCCCAGCGGTCCACTCGAGGCGATCGCCCTCTATGAGCGACTGCTCACAGAGTACCCGAGTTACGCGGACAACGACAAGGTCCTCTATCAGATGGCGCGGGCGTACGACGAGCTCGGTCGCACCGAAGAAGCCATCGCGACGATGGAGCGCCTGATCCGCACGAATCCGCATTCCGCGCACTTCGACGAAGTGCAGTTCAGGCGGGGCGAGTACTTCTTCACGCGCAGAAGCTACCGCGACGCCGAGAGCGCCTATTCGGGGATCATCAGCCTGGGCGCCGCCTCCGAGTTCTACGAGCTCGCTCTCTACAAGCTCGGGTGGACGCTCTACAAGCAGGAGTTCTACGAGGAGGCCCTGCAGAAGTACGTGGCCCTGCTCGACTACAAGGTATCGATCGGTTACGACTTCGATCAGAAGCACGATAAGGACGACGATCGCCGCGTCGCTGATACATTTCGAATCATCAGCTTGAGCTTCAGCAACCTCGGCGGGCCGGAGACCATTCAGGAGTACTTCTCCAAGTTCGGGAATCGCTCCTATGAGGACCGCGTTTACGCCAATCTTGGCGACCACTACCTCAGCAAGCTGCGCTACGACGACGCGGCGAAGACGTACAAGGCTTTCGTAGCGCTTTATCCGTTGCACCGCGCCGCGCCGCGGTTCAGCATGCGCGTCGTGGAGACTTTCACGCAGGGCGGGTTCCCCAGGCTCGTGCTGGAGTCGAAGCGGGAGTTCGCTTCCAAGTACGGCCTGAAGGCCGAATACTGGCGACATTTCAAACCGGAAGAGTCGCCGGAAGTGCTGGCGTACCTGAAGACGAACCTGAAGGACCTCGCGACGCATTATCACGCCGAGTATCAGAGCGCGCAGGAATCGGGCGAGAAGTTCGCGAATTATCGCGAGGCACGCCAATGGTACGGCGCCTACCTCGAGTCCTTTCCGAAGGAGGCCGATTCGCCGCCCGTCAACTACCAGCTTGCGGACCTGCTGCTGGAGAACAAGGATTTTGGCGAGGCGGCCAAACAGTATGAGCGCACGGCTTACGAATACACGCCGCATCCGCAGTCGGCGGCCGCGGGCTACGCCGCGGTCTACGCATACCGCGAGCAGCTGAAGGTCGCGAGCGCCTCCAGCAATGACCAGCAGGACAGCGTCAAGCGCGACACGGTCGCAAGCTCGCTCAAATTTGCCGACGCATTCCCGCAGGACGAACATGCCGCAGCGATCCTCGGAGCGGCCGCCGATGACATGTACCAGATGAAGGACTACCGCGCCGCCATCGAGGCCGGCCAGCGCGTCATCGATAAGTATCCGGACGCGGACGCGGCGATCCGGCGTTCCGCGTGGATTGTCGTTGCGCACGGCTCGTTCGAGCTCGCTGAGTATCCGCAGGCAGAACGTGCCTATGCCCAGGTACTAACGATCACGCCGGAAGGCGACGCGTCGCGCGCCTCCTTCGTCGACAACCTCGCCGCCTCGATCTACAAGCAGGGTGAGCTCGCAAACGAGGCGCAGGACTATCGCGCGGCCGCCGGCAACTTCCTGAGGATTCGCTCGGCAGCGCCTACGTCATCTATCCGGGCGACGGCCGAGTACGACGCAGGCGTCGCGCTGATCCGGCTGGAGGACTGGAAGGCAGCGGTCGAGGTGCTCGAAGCGTTCCGCAGTACCTTCCCGGAGAACAAACTGCAGCTCGAGGCCACCAAACAGATCGCCTTCGCCTACCGGCAGAGCGGCCAGTTATCGCGCGCCGCCGGCGAATACGACCGCATCGCATCCCAGTCCGAGGATCCGGCGTTGCGGAGCGAGGCGCTGCTCGACGCGGGAGACCTCTACTCGCAATCCAATTCCCGTGATCGCGCCTTGGATGCGTACATCCGCTACGTCAAAGAGTTTCCCAAGCCGGTAGAAACGGCCATCGAGACCCGGTTCAAGATCGCCGAGATGTACAAGGAGGCACACGACGAGACGCTCTATCACCAGCAGCTGGAAGAAATCGTAAGCACCGACGCGGGCGCCGGGCCGGAAAGGACCGGTCGGACCCGGACGATCGCGGCACGTTCGGCGCTGGTCCTCGCGCAGCAGCTCTATGGGGCTTTCGTGGTCCTGAAGCTGCGGCAACCCTTTGAGACCAGCCTGCAGGATAAGACGCAGCGCATGGATGCCACCATCGCGGCCCTGGGCCGGCTGGTGAATTACGAAATCGACGAGGTGACGGCGGCAGCGACGTATTACATGGCCGAGACCTACTCCAATTTCAGTCGCTCACTGCTCGAGTCGGAGCGGCCGGACGACCTGAAGCCCGAGGATCTGGAGGAGTTCAAGAACAACCTCGATGAAGCAGCGTTTCCATTCGAGGAGAAAGCGATCAACGTACACGAGAAGAACATGGAATTGTTGCACGCCGGCGTCTTCAACTCGTGGACCGAGAAGAGTCTCAGCAGGCTCACCGAGCTGATGCCGGGCCGCTACGCGAAACGCGAAACAAGCAGCGGCTTCGTCGACGCGATCGACCGTCCGGTGGACGAATCGCCCGAGTCGCAAGTCTCCGACGACCCGCAATCATCGGAGAACGCGGTCACGCAGGGCGTGGCCGTCACGGATGAAATGCGCGCCGACTACGAGTCGGCAGTGGGCATGCTGAAGGAGGAGCGGTACGAACCGGGCATCGCCTTGCTGCTCAAAATGACCGAGAAGACGCCCGCATTGACGGCAGCGCACATCGATCTCGGCATTGCATACGCCCGCACCGGCGACCTGGACCGCGCCGAGGCCAGCCTGAACAAGGCGCTGGAATCGGATCCAAAACAGCCCGCCGCCTACAACGAACTCGGTATGGTACAGCGGCGCAAGGAACAGTTTGCGAAGGCGCGCACGAGTTATGAGGCGGCCCTGGCACAGTCCGCCGACTTCCAATATACGCACAGGAACCTTGCGATTCTGTGCGACCTGTATCTCGGGGATTACACGTGCGCGATGGAGCATTACGAGGCGTACAGCCGGATCGTTCCGGACGACGCCGAGGTTGTCAAGTGGATTGCCGACCTTCGCAACCGCGCAAAAAAACCGGAGGAGCGATGAACGGAAACTTACACCAACATAAAGCAGTCGATTTCGAGCGTTCACACCTTTTCAACAGCCTTCACTGGATGTTGCTTGTGATCTTTGCCTTGGTGCCCACGGTTGTTCTCGCGCAGCAAGCAGCGCAGCCAAAGACGGAAGCAGCGCAGGGACAGACCGAAAAGCCGCAGACAGAAGAGGCAAAGAAGGAAGAGGCACAGAAACAGACTGAAGAGGCTCAGCCAAAGACGGAAGAAGACTCGAAGTTGACCTCCGTCCCCGGAGGAAAGGCGCTCGGCATGTCCATTCTGGGCAATCAGGAAGCGCCTAAAGCACTGGTCATCGTTCCCTGGAAGAGCTCGGAACTCGGCAATGGCCCCAGCGTCTCGACGTTGCTCGACGACTCGAGGCTACCCATAGACAAGGAGGTATTCATGCGAATGCTCAGTTACTACGAAATCAGGTCGGAAACGGCGCGCCCCAGCGGGGCGACGACCAACGGGAATGCGGCAGCGCCCGCCAATGCGGCGCAAAGGAGGAAGCCATGAGTCTGACTGAACTGTTAGGACACGTCGGTTTATTCGGAGGCGCGGTGATGGTTTGCCTCGCCCTGCTTTCCATTTTTTCGGTGGGGATGATCGTAGACAAGCACCGCCGCTTCGGCTCGGCCTCGCGCCAGTCGGAAAAGTTCAAGCCCGAGTTCAAGAAGTTCCTTCGCGGGGGAGAGGTCCAGGATCTGATCGAAGCCGGGCGGCTGCACCAGAATTCCTACGTGGCGCAAGTGGTCTCGGCGGGCATCATCGAGTACGACGGCGTGCGCCAGAGCGGACGCGATCCGGTCGCTTCGCTCGAGCTCGTCACGAGCGCACTCAGG
>QHWF01000293.1:431-6834 GCA_003222455.1 Acidobacteriota bacterium | reverse complement strand
GACGAAATGAAGCTGGACATCCACGAATTGATGGATCCTGCGTTGCGCAAACCGGTCGGTGATTGCCGCCTCGAGTTCCCCCACCGATGCCGACTCGCCGGAGGAGAGATGAAGGGGAGTTGGCCCCTCAGCACTCCTTGACACTTGGATGGGCGAGACATACATTGTGTTGGCTTATTTGAGACGTCCATGAACCAGAGGACGCGCTCGTTTCGTAATCCCTCAACCCATTTCCAGCATTCGTCGAATGTGTGCACATCGTTGCCGCCCAACGACGAGCACATGCGGGGGGTGTCTGACACCCGAGGGCGCCGACGCGGTTCAAAGTTTGACGAGGAGGGACCATAAGCAGACAGAAGATGGTGTTGTGACCCATGACGCGGTACCGGCCACGCCGGCACAAGGGGGTAGCGATGGTTCTTACGAGCACCTTGAAGAGCCAGCAGGCGCCGTGCGGACGGATCGTGGACCGTGAGCAATATCGGGATGAGGACGGAGAGGCCCTCGTCACCGAAGGGCTGTACTATGCTTGTGGCTGCCGGAGCATCCGACACGTGTACCACGACGGCAGCGTCTCTCAAAACGTGATCCATCACAACGGCGCGGTGTTGGTGGACGAACTCTTCGCCGCAGAATAGGCACGAAGCCGCAGCTACTTAAAAATCCCTCCTTCGGTCATCGCCCTGGGATTCAGCAGGCGGTCCAATTCTGCACTCGTCAACTCGGTCATTTCGGCCGCGACGTCCTTAACTTTCCTTCCCTCCGCATAGGCCCGTTTGGCGATCTTGGCCCCCATCTCGTAGCCCGTGACCGGGTTCAGCGCGGTGACCATAATCGGGTTGCGATCAACAAGATCGGCCGTGCGGGCCTGGTTGACGGCGAAGTCGGCGATCGCTTTGTCGGCCAGGACCGAGGCCGCCCGGGCCAACAGGGTGACGCTCTGGAGCAGGTTGTACGCAATCACGGGCAGCATCACATTGAGCTGGAAGTTGCCGGCCTGGCCGCCCAGCATGATCGTGACGTCGTTGCCCATCACCTGCGCGCAGACCATCGTGACAGCTTCCGGAATCACCGGGTTGACCTTGCCGGGCATGATGCTGCTGCCCGGTTGGAGATCAGCTAGAGCGATTTCCGCCAGACCAGCCTGGGGACCGCTGTTCATCCAGCGCAAGTCATTCGCGATCTTCATGAGGGCGGTTGCGACCGTCTTCAACTGACCGCTCAGCTCCACGGCGGAGTCTTGGCTCGCCATCAAGGCAAAGTAGTTACGACCCTTCACGAATGGCAGGCCGGTCGTGGCTGCGAGCTTGGCAGCGACCCGGGCGCCGAATTCCGAATGAGCATTGAGACCCGTGCCGATGGCTGTTCCACCTAGCGCCAGCTCGTGCAGCCGTGGGAGCGTCGAATCGAGCCCCTCCTCACTGCGCGCAAGCTGGCTGCTCCACCCGCTCAGTTCCTGGCTCATACGGATCGGCAGGGCGTCCATCAGATGAGTGCGACCGGTCTTGACGACGTGATCCAGTTGGGCGGCTTTCCGGTCAATCGTCTCGCGCAGGTGCGCCAGGGCCGGGATCAGGTTCCCCCTCACCTCGACGCACGCACTGATGTGGATCCCGGCAGGGATGACGTCGTTGCTGCTCTGACACATATTGACGTGATCGTTCGGGTGCACCTTGCGGCCTAACCTGGATGTCGCCAGGTTGGCAATCACCTCGTTGGCATTCATATTCGTGCTGGTGCCCGACCCTGTCTGAAAGATATCGAGGGGAAAGTCGGCGTCGTGGATTCCGTCCTCCACCTCCTTGGCCGCCCGCTGGATTGCCGCGGCCATCTCCGACTCCAGCAAGCCCAGATCGAGGTTTACGGCGGCGGCCGCGCCCTTGATCATGCCCAACGCTCGCAGAAACGAGCGAGGGAACCGCAAACCGCTAATCGCGAAATTCGCGATGGCTCGCTGCGTCTGGGCACCGTAGAGGGCGTCAGCCGGTACACGCACTTCGCCCATGCTGTCGAATTCGATTCGATAGGCTTGGTTTGCCATCGTCGTTATCCTGTGAGGTGTGGCCGCCACGCGGAAGCCCGCGCCGCCACGCCGGCGCGGCGGAGGGACCGTCTGAGGCTTGTGAGATTTCCGGCTTGAGAATCGGCAATCCGTTTATTATCCTCTCCGACTGCCGCGGCCGCGGAGTCATCGGGTCTCTGGCCGAGTGGGAGAGCAGATCCACTTCCTGGTCTGACCCCCGCCGCTGATCTTCGAAGAAAGCGATGGACGTCTTCGCGTGCGATGTGCTGGTCGTCGGCGGCGGTGGGGCGGGGTTGCGCGCCGCCATTGCCGTGGCTGAGACATTTCCCAGCCTCGCCGTCACCGTGATCTCCAAGGTTTATCCGATGCGCAGCCACACCGTTTCGGCCGAAGGCGGCGCGGCGGCAGTGATCAAGCCGGGCGACAGCCTGGATGAGCACGCGTACGACACGATTTCCGGGGGCGACTGGCTGTGTGATCAGGATGCGGTCGAAGCCTTCGTCCGCGAAGCCCCCGCCGAGATGGTGCAGTTGGAGCATTGGGGTTGCCCGTGGAATCGGGAACCGGATGGCCATGTTGCGGTGCGCCCCTTTGGGGGCATGAAGGCCCAGCGCACCTGGTTCGCCGCCGACAAGACCGGCTTCCACCTGCTGCACACGCTCTTCCAGACCAGTCTCAAGTACGAGGGCATCCGGCGCCACGACGAATGCTTTGTCACGAAGCTGCTCGTCGACGACAGTCGCTGTCAGGGCGTGGTCGCCATCGAGCTCGCCACCGGACAGATTCAAGCGATCACCGCCAAGGCGGTGATCCTCTGCACAGGCGGGTGCGGCAAGGTCTTCCCGTTCACGACCAACGCGGCGATCAAAAACGGCGACGGGATGTCGCTGGCCTATCGCGCGGGCGTGGCGCTCAAGGACATGGAATTCGTCCAATACCATCCAACCGGCCTCCCGTTTACTGGAATCCTGATCACCGAGGCCGCGCGCGCCGAAGGCGGCTGGCTGCTCAACAAGGATGGCTACCGGTACCTGCAGGATTACGACCTCGGGACGCCTGAACTCAAGCCGGTGCTGAAGTCCATGGAGCTCGGCCCGCGCGACCGTCTCTCGCAAGCCTTCATGAAAGAGCAAGAGAAGGAGCGCACGATCAAAGGCCCATACGGCGACTACGTCCATCTCGACGTCCGCCATCTGGGCGAGCAGGTGATTAACACCAAAATCCCCTTCGTCCGCGAGCTGTGTTTGAAATACGCGCACGTCGATCCCGTCAAGGAAATGATCCCGGTGCGGCCCGTTGTGCATTACATGATGGGCGGGATTCATACCGACATTCACGGCGCCACACCGCTGCCCGGGCTGTACGCCGCGGGCGAAGCGGCGTGCGTCAGCATCAACGGCGCGAATCGATTGGGATCGAACTCGCTGACCGAATGCCTGGTGTTCGGCGCGCGGGCTGGCAAGGCCGCGGCAGCGTTCGCCTCCGGGCAATCAGAGCCGAATCCTGCGGTCCTCGCCCAGGCGCACGACGAGCAGCGACGATTGGAGCAGCAGTTCCTGTTCAAGGCTGGCGGAACGGAACGGATCGCAACCTTGCGCCAGGCGATGCAGGAGATCATGGAGCAGAGTGCTGGCATCTATCGTGACGCCAGCACCCTCCAACAGGCCGAGGGAAAGCTCCAGCAGCTACAGGAACGATTTGCCGACGTGGCGCTGGAGGACCACAGCTACACGTTCAACACCGAGCTGACCGCGGCGCTGGAGCTCTCGTACATGCTGGATCTGGCTCAGGCGATAGTCGGATCCGCCCTTCAACGGAGGGAGTCGCGCGGATCGCATCAGCGCACCGATCATCCGGGCCGGGATGACCGGCAGTACCTCGCGCACTCGCTCGCGCGCCGATCCGGCGACGGATCGCCGCGGATCGATTACTTGCCCGTGAAGGTCACGCGCTGGCCGCCCGGCGAGCGCATCTACGGGAGATAATAACGACTCATGCCGCCCACGATCGCGCTGGACGTGATCCGGTATCGTCCCGAACGGAACGAGGAACCCTCCTTCCAGACCTACGAAGTGCCGTTTCGGGACGACTGGGTCGTGCTCGATGCGCTGAATTACATCAAGGATTGGCTCGACGGGTCGCTCTCGTTCCGCTGGTCGTGCCGCATGGGTGTCTGCGGGAGCTGCGGGATGATGGTGAACGGCCAGCCGAAGCTGACGTGCGCGGCGTACCTGTCGGATCATCAACCTGGCCCCATCCGGGTGGAACCGTTGAACTACTTTCCCATCGTCCGCGATCTGGTCGTCGACATTACGGAGTTCCTGCGAAAGCTCACGAAGGTCAAGCCATGGATCATCCGCGACCAGGTCTGGCCCGTCGAGGAAGGTGAGTATCGACAGACGCCGGCGCAGTTGGACACCTACAGGCAGTTCAGCCAGTGCATCAACTGCATGCTCTGTTACGCGGCGTGCCCCATCGTGGGATTGGAGCCGGAATTCGTCGGACCGGCGGCGATCGCGCTGGCCCAGCGCTACAACCTGGACTCGCGGGATGAAGCCGCCAAGCAACGCCTGAAGATTCTCTCGGACCACGCTGGCATCTGGGGCTGCACCTTCGTTGGCGAGTGCACGCAAGTGTGCCCGAAACACGTGGACCCGGCGGGCGCCATCCAGCAGTTCAAGCTGACAGGTGCGCTCGATGCGCTGAAGTCTCTTCTGCTGCCGTGGGGAACGAGATGAGCGACCTCTCGCACCACACGCGGTATCATCCCAGGTGGTACCGCCGCCGCATGTCGGTGTGGTGGTGGTTGAAGAACCGCGCCTACTCGAAGTTTGTCCTGCGCGAGCTCACGAGCGTGTTCGTGGCCTTGTTCGCGATACTGTTTTTGTGGCAGCTCCGAGCGTTGGCACACGGCCCGGACGCATACGCACAATTCACGGCGCGACTGAAAGCACCGCTGTTCCTGACCATTGACACCGTGGCCTTTCTCTTCGTGCTGTTCCACACGATCACCTGGTTCAACCTGACCCCGACCGCGATGGTCGTGCGCGTGCGAGGGAAACGGGTACCTGACAAGATCGTCGCCGGCTCGAATTACATCGTCTGGGTGCTGCTGTCCGGCATCGTGGCTTGGATCCTCACGCGAGGGTAACGTGACGGAACGGTTGACCCCGTTTTTGTGGATCTTGTTCAGCCTGGGCGGAACGATCGCCGCGTTTCTGTTCCCGGTACATCTGTTCTTGGGCGGCCTGGCCTTTCCCTTGGGGTGGCTGGACGCCCCGAGCTACGAGGCTCTTCGGGGCCTCGTGCAGCATCCAGTCGTGCGGCTGTATCTGTTCGTCGTGATCTCGTTGCCGCTGTTTCACTGGGCTCACCGGTTCCGCTACACGCTCTACGACGGCCTGCAACTGTATCATCTAACGGTGCTGATCGCGGTCCTTTGCTACGGCGCCGCATTGGTGGGCACCGCTGTCGCCGCGTACACACTCTGGAACCTCGCATGACGGTTCGACGGGCGCTGATCAAGGGTCCGATCGTAATCGACCTGAATATGGTACCGTTCGGAGACCAGATCACGGACACAGATATCTGGAACGACGTGAATTACATCAGATCGTTGGGAAAAAGGAACTGACCTTTCTGCCGTTCACTTCGACAATGGATCTGGCCGAACCTGGAACTTCACCAGCTTGCTCGTCGTCCCCCGGCCGCCTTCCATGTGGAACGGCGCACGCGTCGAGATGCTCGTCCAGATGCCCTTCCCCTTCCAACCTGCCTTCGCATCGTCGATGCGGCCGTCAATCCCCTTCGCGTAGAAGCCCATCGGATAGGGAACACGGAAGGTCAGAAACTTGCCGTCCACGAGAGCCAGGAGTCCTTCCGACTCGTTTCCGGTGGCCAGTGGGATGTTCTTGCCGAGGCCGAGCATGTCGAAGCGATCGACGAAGTCGTAGTACGCGGAGTCGGCGCTCCCGGAGTCGACCGCACCTTTGTAGTTCGGGCCGGGCAAGGGATAGAGCGACCAGCCTTCGGGACAGTGCTGGCCCGTTGCCGTCGGTCCGTTGAGTGCACCCTTGCACTTGCGTCGATCGAAGCTCGCCAGGTGTCCGCTCGAAAGAACCGTCCAGACCACCCCGCTGCTGTCCACGTCCATGCCGCGCGGAGCAAATCCTTGCGCGCTTGCTTTCGGGTTGTTCCACGGAACCTCGTAGATTTCTGAGAGCGCGGTTGCAGGCGGATTCGGTCCCGGCACCAGACGAACCAACGAACCAGGCATGCCCAGGATGGAACCCCAGATTGATCCGTCGACCGGACTCGGAGCCACGCCGTAGAACGGCGCGTTGATCCGCTTGTCCTTGGTCGGATCGATCGGCTGATCGG
>QHWF01000293.1:0-345 GCA_003222455.1 Acidobacteriota bacterium | reverse complement strand
CGCCGGTGAACCACAGCACGCCGTTGTTGTCGAAATTCAGGTGATGCGTGCCGAAGCAGGTGTCGATCGTCGTGACCTGCTTGGTTTTCGGATCGTAGAGCTGCATTTGCCTGCCGTTCTGCGTGATTGGGAACGCCATGGCCGACGGATGGCTTGATCCCTGTTGGCAGAACGGCGGCGTCGCGTTCGGACGAATCCGCGCGGCGATCCACACCCGTGCCTGTCCATCCATCGCGAAGCTGTGGGCGGTGGTCTGCGCCGTCCAGATCGCCTCGTCGCCCCAGTACGGCGACGACTGCGCCGGCGGATTGTTCGCCTGGCTTGGCGTCTTCGGGTCGCGCACCT
>QHWF01000292.1 GCA_003222455.1 Acidobacteriota bacterium | reverse complement strand
CTCCGGATTCGCAGTCCTCCGGCGCGGTGTGGCCGCAGGCGCTACTGGTGGACAAGCTCCCCTTGTAGCGCGCGCCGCGTTGTCGCGTCAAGGGACCCGGACTGCACGATCAAGGTTTGATGGCAATCGAGAGATCGTCGAATGCAATCACTGAGTCGGCTTTCGTCCACAGACCAACCTTGCCCGCATCCTTGAAGGTCTGATCTGTCGCGTCCAATACCTTCCGGCCATCGCTCTCTCGATACTCATTGCCTGGTGGCACTCCCCGTCTTCGTCTTGCCCACCTCGCTCACCGCCGCCTTGAATCCTGTGGCCAACTTGTCGGCCGGTCCAGTCCCCCAATAGTGGAGGAAGTAAATCGTCGGACGCGTGTCGGTCATGTGGTGATGGATGGCAACAACGTCCAGCCCGTTCTTCCGCAGCGCCTTCAGCACTGGTGTCACCTCATTGGTGCCGACAAACGCGGCCCACGTGTTGAGGCCCATGCGCGAGTTGATCGGCGCGCCCATCTCCGTCAGCTTCAGGTCGTCGCGGCCGATCGTGATTTTGTACACCGCCCCCGTCTGTTCGCCTGGTGTACCAACGATCTGTGCGAGCTTAGCCGTGTCGATCTGGGTTGGCGCAGCCCCTGGTGGCGCAGGAGTGCTCGCCGGCCGGTTCGTGCCCTTCCCAATCAGGTCGAGTGCCGGTTTGACCTTGCGGGCAAGGTCCGCGGGCTTGCCGTGACCGTGCACGTGCATGTAGAGCATGCGCGGCTCGTCCCACAGGAAATGATTGTGCAGCGCCGTGACATCGAGCCCGTTGTCGAGCAACGCGGACATGACCGGATTCACCTCGTCTGCCGTCAACACCAGATCGCCCATCATCACGTCCGTGCCGCCGGTGCCTTTCGTCATCGCGATCCATCCACCGAATCCAAACGGCGTGGGTGTTTTCACGTTCGCGACCGTGACGCTGACGTCATTCCGCGGGATGTTCACCTTCAGCACGTTCGCCTTGTAGTCGCCCTGCCTGCCGAGCGTCGTGAGCACTTGCTGATACTCGGCGGGAATATCCTGCGCCGCCGCAGCTGACGTGAGGCACACTGACAGCACCGCCCAGAGTGTTGCAACGCGTTTCATGAGGATCCCCTCCTGTGTTGAGTTGGATGTTCGTGATGTTCACCGATCGTCGCCGCGCCGGCCGGCAGCACGATCCGGAAGATCGACCCGCCGTTCGGACCGCTGTCGACGGAGATGTGGCCGCCGTTCGCTTCCACGGCCCATCGTGCGATCGCCAGGCCGAGCCCGGTGCCCCCGCTGTCCCGTGACCTCCCTTCGTCGAGGCGAAAGAAGCGATCGAAGATCCGCTGGCGGTGTTCAGCCGCTATGCCCGATCCTTCATCAGCAACGTCAACAATCGCACGGTCGCCGTCGCCGTGAACCCGAATCTCGATTGCCGAACGGCGCGGGCTGTACTTGATCGCGTTGTCCACGACGTTCGTGATCGCCTCACGCAGGACCAGCCGATCGGCAGTCACTGAAATGCTGTCGGCAACGTCGATCCTGAGGCGCTGATTCCGCTCTTCGGCGAGGATGCCCAGCGACGACACGACATCACGCGCGAGCTGACCCACGTCGACTGACTCTCGAGACAGACGGACCGTCCCCGCATCTCCGTGCGAGAGCCGTAACAGCGTATCAACGAGCGTCGTCAGCCGATCGACCTCTTCGAGCATGCTGCCCATCGCCTCCTTGTATTCGGCAGGAGTACGGGTCTCGTGCAGTCCGATCTCGCCGATGCCACGAATCACCGAGAGCGGCGTCCGCAGCTCGTGCGAAGCGTCAGCGGTAAAGCGGCGGAGCTGCTCGAACGACGATTCGAGACGAGCAAATGTGTCGTTGATGACGGCAGCCAGCCGGCCGATTTCGTCATGGTGGTTCGGAACCGACAGTCGCTCGTGCAGCCGCTCGGCCGTAATTCGCCTCGCTTCCGACGCCAGATGGTCGATGGGCGTCAGCGCGCGGCGGGCAAGCACGTAGCCGCCAATGCCGGCGAGTGCGACGACGAGCGGCAGACCGAGCACGAGCACAACCAGAATTTCGCGGAGCTGTGCTCGCAGGCGGTCTTCGGATCGGGAGACTCTCAGAACCACCGCACGCCCGCCCACTGACGATGTGCCGGTGAGCGTTCGCCAGCGGCTTTCCTCCGTCGTGACCGACTCGTAACGCGGAGTGGCTGTCGCGGCAGCAATCGCGACCGGCGGCAATGCGGCCGATGCAGTCGAACGGTAGATCGCCTCCCCGCCCGCGGACCACACATCACTCCCCCGGTCCTCATCGTTGTCTGGATCGTGATGGCGATCGCTGGACCATGCGATCCGACCGTCGGGAGCCGGCGCGAGAAACCCTTCGGCCGTTTCGAAGTCATCGTGCAACTGGTCGTCGAGTTGCTCGAGGAACTCATGGCGCACGGCAACGAACGTCGCTGTGGCATAAACGACCATCATCAGGGACAGCCCGACCGTGTACCAGGTGGTGAGGCGAACGCGAATGGACGCGGTGGACCACCAGGACATCACGGCTCGCCCTCTCTCAACACGAACCCGACGCCACGAACGGTGTGGATCAGCCGTGGACCGCCTTCCGTGTCGACTTTCTTGCGGAGCCGGGTCATCTGCACATCAATGACATTGTCGAGTGGCGTCGCGCGGCGTGGCTCTCTCCAGACCTCACGCGCCAGCATCTCACGCGACACGAGGCGCCCCTGATGTCGGAGCAGATACTCCAGCAGCTCGAATTCGCGAACGGTCAGATCGAGCGCAGAGTCGCCGCGCGTGGCGCGGCGCGTCACGAGATCCAGTTCCAGGTCCGCAGCCTTCAAACGAAGCACGTCCGATGGCCGGCCACGGCGAAGGAGGGCGCGAATCCGCGCGAGCAGCTCCGGCAACGCAAACGGCTTCACCAGGTAATCGTCGGCCCCAAGGTCGAGGCCGAGCACCCGATCGCCCACGTCATCTCGGGCCGTCAGAATCAGGACGGGCGTCTCGATGCGCCGCTGCCTCAGCGTCTGCAGGATTTCGAGTCCGCTCCGACCTGGCAGCATCAAGTCCAGGACCACGAGGTCGAACACCTCGGCATTGGCTCGAAAGAAGCCGTCTTCGCCGGTCGCCGCCACCACCACGTCGTAGTGCTCCGCCTGCAGCGCCGATGCGAGGATCTGCGCGAGTTTTCGCTCGTCTTCGACGACCAGGACGCGCACCAGGCAGAATGTTACCGGCCTGGCATCGACCGATTCCTGATTTTTCTGTAAGGGAGGACGCCGCTGACTCGCCTCGCCGCGCAGATATCAGTCGGGCGGCGTGACAGCTGACGTTACCCGATTACATCTCGTTCGACACTGGCGGGCGGCCGACGACATCGATCCGCTGAGCGGCGAGACATCGGTCGGTCAACTGGCGGCGCACGGGGCCACGCGCGTGCCGCCGCTCGTTCCCGCGGAGCGCTCCCGGATCGGGCGCCCGGGCGCGACGGGCGAACTGAACCGGGTCGGGAAAAAACGGCCAAACGGGCGTAGTATGCCGCCATGCAGATCATCCGCCCTCCCGAGGTCCATCCCGTCATCGTCATCGGCAGCGGCGCATCGGGCGGAATGGCGGCATGGAACCTGACGCAGCACGGCATCAACGTGCTGCTCCTCGACGCCGGCGACAAATTCGATCGATCGAAATTCTGGACCCACGTCCAACCCTGGGAGGCCCAGGAGCGCGTCGCGCGCGGCGAACGTCCGCCGCAATTTTTTCTCGACACGAAGGAGCAGCCGTATCTCACGCCCGAGGGCCGTCCGTTCGACCTGACCCGCGTGTGGGGACACGGTGGCAAAACGAACGTCTGGGGCCGGGTCAGCCTGCGCTACTCGGAGATGGACCTCAAGGCGGCAGAGCGCGATGGCTGGGAAATCCCGTGGCCGATCTCGTACGCGGAGCTGGCGCCGTACTACGATCGCGTCGAGCAGCTCATTGGCGTGTGCGGAGGCACCGACGATTCCGAGGTCCTGCCGGGCAGCAAGTTCCTGCAGCCGCCGCCGGCGCCGCGATGCGGCGAACGGCTGCTCGAGAAGGGCATGCACAAGGTCGGCATTCCGGTGGTCGCCGGGCGCCGCGCCAATATGACCCGCCGGACGCGCGGATTCCCTGCGTGTCATTACTGCGGCAACTGCGGCGCGGGGTGCGACACGGCGTCGTTTTTCTGCTCGGCCGACCATCTGCTCCCCGAAGCCATGCAGACCGGGCGTCTCGAGATCCGCTCGAATGCGGTTGTCGGGCGCATCCTCACCGACGAGAACGGGCTCGCCCGCGGTGTGCAGTATTTCGACCGGCACACCGGTGCGGAACGGCAGGCCCTGGCGCAGGTCATCGTCGTTGGCGCCAGCTGCGTCGACTCCACGCGGTTGCTGCTGAACTCGAAATCGGAGCGGCATCCGAATGGACTCGGCAACGGCTCCGATGTGATTGGGCGCTACCTGTGCGAGCAGATTCGTCTGAACGCGACCGGCTTTTTCCCGGTCCTCGCCGGCACAGCGACGCGGAACGATCGCGGCATCGGCGGCGAACACATCTACATGCCGCGCTTCAACCACCGACCCGGCCGGAAGAGGGACTATCTGAGAGGCTTCGGCGCGCAATTCTGGAACACCGGCGCCAGCACCTCCGGCGCGCACGCCGGATCGGAGCGGATTCCCGGATTCGGCGCGGCCCTGAAGCGGGAAATCAAACGACGCCATCCTGCCTGGTTCGAGATTCACCCCTTCGGCGAGGTGCTCCCCTACGCACACAATCGGATCACCGTGGATCCGGCGCGCGTGGATAAGTACGGCGTCCCGCTGGCGAAGATCGACTACCAGATTGGCGACAACGAACGGAAGATGACCGAACACATGGCCGACACGATCGAGGAGATCGTGCAGGCGGCGGGGGGCGAGCTCGTGAACTACCGGCGCGGACAACTCGATGCGATGGGATCGGCCATCCACGAACACGGCACGTGCCGCATGGGCGCAGAGGCCAAGCGATCGGCCCTGAACCGCTTCAACCAGATGCACGAAGTGAAGAACGTGTTCGTCGTCGACGGGTCGTCGTTCCCGAACGCGGCCGAGAAGAACCCGACACTCACCATTCTTGCGCTGTCGTGGCGCGCCAGCGATTATCTCGCTGATGAGATCAAGCGGGGAAATCTCTGAGGAGCAGACTCATGGATCGTTTGACGGTGACTCGCAGACAGGCGCTCCGAACGCTCGGCCACGCTGCCGCCGGCGCCGCCGCATCGTCGCTCTGGGTGGAATCACTGAGCGCGTCCTCACGTCAGCAGGTCCACGCGCCTGAAACCCGCGCCGCCGTCGCCGCAACGGACTGGAAGCCCACGGTCCTCACCGCGCACCAGAATCAGACCGTCGTGATCCTGACCGAGCTGATCATTCCCGAGACCGACACGCCCGGCGCCAAAGCGACGAACGTGAACCGCTTCATCGACCGCGTCCTCGCGGTCGCGAAACCCGGGGATCGCGAGGCATTCCTGCGCGGCCTCGCCTGGATCGACCAGCGCAGTCAGGTGCTCTTCGGCGCGGCCTTCGCGGGCACTGACGCGGCGAATCAGACAACGCTTCTGACCCGGCTGTCGACGGAAGGGAATCCCGACAAAGAGGATCCGATCGGGCTCGATTTTTTCCGAGCGATCAAGTCGATGACCATCAACGGCTACTACAGCACGGAGATCGGCCTGAGGCGGGAGCTCGGCGACAGCGGGCGGCTGTTCCAGACTGTGTCGCAGGGCTGCGATCATCCGGAGCATTCGAATTAGGAATTCGGAATTTGGAATTTGGAATTCGGCAGGGGCATTAGGGACGACTCCCGGTGGAACGCGATCGAGCGCTGGCAACCGGGGACGCGCGCCATCACGATCGCCGCGACAGCGCTAGCCCTATTGCTTTTCTGGCTCGTGTTGACCCGGTTCAGGTCGGGTGAGATCAACGCGGTAGACTTCAGCGTCTACTTCGATCGCCCGTGCTATCAGACAATTTACTGACATCCCGTCCTTCTCGAATCGGAGCGAGCTGGCCGTCCATGCGTTCTGGGCGATGTTCCCCATCTGTGCGCCGTACGCGATCTACCTGACGCCGTACTGGCTCCTGATCATCTCGATCGTCGCTGTCGTCGCCGGCGCTGTGCATGTGTTCCGAATCGCCCGCGAGCTCGAGTGGGGCGGCGTGCTGGCCGGTTCAACCGCGCTCGCTTTTGTTCTCAACGGCAACAGACGAGGTTGTCGATTCACACGTCGAGCAGCCTGCGAGGATCGAAGTGAACGCCCGGCAGCCTGGTGTCCCCAACATCCCGCCGACTGTTTACCGATGACAGGTCGAGAGGCGGGCTCCCCAGCTGAATCCCTGTGACGCAGATCAACTGTCAACCAGTCTGCTGGTTCAGGATCATCGAATCGTTTCGTGCAATCGGAACGGCGTGTCGATCCGCTATATTCGATGGCGCCACCCGCAGGCCGCAGGACGGTCGTGCCGGCAAACCAGTGTGAACAACCCCGTTCGTGACTGGGCGCCTATAAAGATCATCTAGGGAGCAGAACCTAGGCGATACGCCGTGATATTCGTGTGGACACGCATTCTCAGGTAGATTATCTTGTGGAGCGATGCCGAAACGTGGGAACCGGCCGATTCAGGGCGAGCTGCTGCAGGGAACGCTCGACGTGCTGATCCTCAAAACGCTCACACTCGGGCCGGCGCACGGGCACACCATCGCGTACGCCATCGAGCATCGCTCCGAGGACGTGCTGCAGGTCGAGCACGGGTCGCTCTATCCCGCCCTCCACCGGCTCGAGGATCGCGGCTGGATCGCTTCGTTCTGGGGGACATCCGAAAACAATCGCCGCGCGCGCTATTACCGCCTGACGCCCAGGGGGCGTGCGCAGCTGGCGGTGCAGACCTCGCGGTGGGACGAGATTGCCCGCGCGATCAACCGGATTCTCCGCCCTGCCGATTGAGGACATGAATGGGCGTGTTCCGCTTCTTCCGCCGAGCGCAGTGGGATGACGAGCGCGCGAACGAGCTGGCGGATTACCTCGCCCGCGAACGCGACGACAACATCGCCCGCGGCATGACGCTTGACGAAGCCGCGCATGCGGCGCGGCGGAAGCTGGGGAACCCCACGCGGATCCGCGAGGAGATTTACGAGATGAACACGATGCCGTTTTTCGACGCGCTCTGGCAGGACCTCCGCTACGGCATGCGGCTCCTGCGACGGAACCCGACATTCGCGCTCGTAGGGGTTCTCACGCTGGCGCTCGGTACCGGCGCCAACGCGGCGATTTTCCAGCTTGTGAACGCGCTTCGCCTCCGCTCGCTTCCCGTGGCGCAGCCGCACGAGCTTGTGTCGATCAGGATCGACCAGCACAGCACGGGGCGGGTGGGCCGGGGATTGGCGGGCGGCGTGTTCACCGAGCCGCTCTGGCAGGAAATCCGGTCGCAGCAGCAGGCCGTCTCGCCTCTGTTCGCATGGGGCGCCGACCGGTGGGACCTCTCGAGCGCTGGCGAAGTCGCGTTGGCC
>QHWF01000279.1 GCA_003222455.1 Acidobacteriota bacterium | reverse complement strand
TTGTCCTCGGTCCCGGTCGTCTCGACGACCAGCGACTCGGGCCCGACGTCCACGATACGGGCCCGGTAGACGTCGACGAGCTGCATGACGTGCGTCCGCGCCTCGCCGGTCGCCGCGACCTTGACCAGGGCCAGGTCGCGCGCGATCGAGGGCGTATTCGTGATGTCGTCCACCCGGCGAACGGGCACGAGCTTGTACAGATGCGCTTCGAGCCGGCGCGCGCCGTATTCGTCGGTGTCGACGACAACGGTCATGCGCGAGACGCCAGGCGTTTCGGTATGCCCGACCGTCAACGACTCGATGTTGAAGGCGCGGCGGCGGAACAACGAGGCGACGCGATTCAACACGCCGGGTTTGTTGTCGACGTACACGGCAAAGGTATGAATCATCTTGCAACTCTCAAGTCTCAACTTTCAACTCTCAAGTCTCACGCTCAACTCTCAACATCGGCGCCCGGTCTGACGACTGAGAGTTGAGAGTTGAGACTTGAGAGTTGTTAGTCTGCCGCCGTCTCCACGATCGGCGACGGCCGGCGGATCATCTTGTGCAGGTCTGCGCCGGCCGGCACCATCGGATACACGGTGTCTTCCTGTTCCACCTGGAAGTCGATCACGGCCGCACGCTTGATGCGGCGGGCGGCGGCGACCGCTTCCGCCACCTCGCTGCGCTTCGTCACGCGCGTTGCGGCGATGCCGAACGCATCGGCGAGCTTCGCGAAGTTCGGATTGAGCAACGGCGTCGCGGCATACCGCTTGTCGTAGAAGAACTCCTGCCACTGACGAACCATGCCGAGGTATCCGTTGTTGATGATGGCGATGTTGAGATCCAGCTGCTCCTGCGCCACGGTCGCGAGCTCGGCCATCGTCATCTGAAAGCCGCCGTCGCCGACGACGACCCAGACTTCGGCGTCGGGGCACGCGACTTTGGCGCCGATCGCGGCGGGCAACGCAAACCCCATGGTGCCGAGCCCACCCGACGTGATGAGCGATCGCGGTCGCTCGTGCTTGTAGTACTGCGCTTCCCACATCTGGTGCTGCCCGACGTCGGTGACGACCACGGCCTGCCCGTCGGTGAGCCGCCACAGGTCGTTGATGACGTGCGCGGCGTACAGATGCCCATCGTCCGGCAGATTCTGGATGTCGCGGACCGCCGAATCGCCTTTCAGCTCGTCGATGCGGGCCAGCCATCTCGAGCGATCGCCCTTCGTGACATGCGGCAACCACTCTTCGACGGCCGGCCTGAGGTCTTTGGCGATGGCGACGTCGACGCGGACGTTCTTGTTCAACTCCGCCCGATCGATATCGACATGAATCTTCCGGGCGGTCGGCGCGTATGTCTTGAGATTGCCCGTTACGCGATCGTCGAAGCGCATGCCCAGGGCGATCAGGAGATCGGCCTCCTGAATGGCGTGATTCACCCACGCTTCGCCGTGCATGCCCATCATCCCCAGGTTCAGCGGGTGCGACGCGGGGATGCCGCCGATGCCGAGGAGCGTCACCGCAATCGGCACGTGCGCGTGCTCCGCCAGCGCCACGACGGTGCGCTCCGCGCCGGACAACATCACCCCGTGGCCCGCCAGAATCAACGGTCGCTCGGCCGCGTTGATGAGCGCCACCGCATCGCGATAGTCAGCATCTCCGGGAAGGGCCTCGTCGTACGCTTCCGTCAGGTGCGGCTCGGCCGCGGCCCAATCGACGTCGCAGCTGTTCTGCTGCGCGTCTTTGGCGATGTCGACCAGTACGGGACCGGGCCGGCCGCTGCGCGCAACCGCGAACGCTTCGAGGATGGCCGGCGCCACGTCCTCGGCGCGCGTCACCAGGTAATTGTGCTTGGTGATCGGCAAGGTGATGCCGGTAATGTCGCATTCCTGAAACGCATCGGATCCGATCAGCTTGCTGCCCACCTGTCCGGTGATGCACACGATCGGCGACGAGTCCATCATCGCCGTCGCGATGCCGGTGACCATGTTCGTGGCGCCGGGTCCCGACGTCGCGATCGCCACACCGACGCGGCCGCTCGCCCGCGCGTACCCATCGGCCATATGCGTGGCCCCCTGCTCGTGACGGACGAGGATGTGCCGGATCGGATATCCGAGCATCGCGTCGTACGCGGGCAGGATTGCACCGCCTGGATAGCCGAACACGTCGGTGACGCCTTCCCGAACCAGCGCTTCCCAGAGGATCTGCGCACCCTTGAGACTCATAACGTTTCCTTGAGATTTTAGATTGAAGATTTCAGATTTCAGATTTATTGCAGATTGGAAGCTGAATTCGAAATCTGAATCTGAAATCTGAAATCTGAAATCTTCAATCTCGTGATCACCCTGTTACCGCGCCGGTCGCGGCCGAGGACACAAGCCGCGCGTATTTCGCGAGCACACCCGACGTGTAGCGAGGCGCCGGCCCGTGCCACTCGGCGAGTCGCTGCTTCAGCACCTTCTCGGCCACGTCGAGATGAATCCTGCGATTTGCCACGTCGATGACAATCTCGTCGCCGTCGTGAATCGCGGCGATCGGGCC
This sequence comes from Acidobacteriota bacterium, assembly GCA_003222455.1. Classification (GTDB taxonomy): domain Bacteria; phylum Acidobacteriota; class Vicinamibacteria; order Vicinamibacterales; family CAVVIG01; genus QHWF01. The sequence continues at coordinate 2,625 of QHWF01000279.1, read as the reverse complement.
GCCGCGCGACGCTTCCGGCGCCACGTGACCTACCATCAAGCCGCGAGTCGCCCCGGAAAAGCGGCCGTCGGTGACGAGGGCAACCGAATCCCCGAGCCCGGCGCCGACAATCGCCGCCGTGACGGCCAGCATCTCGCGCATCCCCGGCCCGCCGCTCGGCCCCTCGTACCGGATCACGACCACGTCGTTGGCCTTGATGGCCTGGCGCTCGACGGCGTCGTACGCGGCCTCCTCGCTGTCGAACACGCGCGCCGGACCGCGATGCTCCAGGCGATTGGCGCCTGAGATTTTCATCACGGCCCCGTCCGGCGCGAGGTTGCCGCGCAGGATCACCAGTCCGCCGGAACTCTTCAGCGCGCGATCGACCGGCCGGACGACTTCCTGCCCCGGGGTTTCGACCGCGTCCATCGCTTCCACGCCAATGGTGCGGCCGCTGACCGTGGCCGCCGCACGATGGAGCAGACCGGCGTCGAGCAGCCGGCGCGCGACGAGGCGGCTGCCGCCAGCGGCATGCAGATCGGTCGCCACGAACCGCCCCGACGGCTTGAGATCGGCCAGCAGCGGGACCCGCGCGCTGATGCGATCGAAATCGGCGAGCGACAGCTCGAGGCCGGTTTCGTGTGCGATCGCAATCAAGTGCAGGACCGCGTTGGTCGAGCCGCCCGTCGTCGCCACCGCCGCGATCGCGTTTTCGAGGGCGTCATGCGTGATGATGTCGCGCGGCCGCACGCCCCGCCGCACGAGATCCATGACCAACCGGCCGACGCCGCGCGCGACCTCGCGCTTCTCCGTATTGGTGGCCGGCACGCTGCCGGTGCCCAGCGCCGCAATCCCGAGAAATTCGGACGCGATGGCCATGGTGTTCGCGGTGAACTGCCCGCCGCACGCGCCGACACCCGGGCAGGCCGACGCTTCGAGCCCGCACAGATCGTCGTCGCTGAGGCGGCCGGCGCTATGAGCGCCGATCGCCTCGTACACATCCTGGATCGTGACTTCGTGACCCTTCCACGTCCCCGGCGCGATCGATCCGCCGTACAGCACCAGGCCGGGCACGTTCAGCCGCGCCAGGGCCATGGCCCCCGCCGGGATGGTCTTGTCGCACCCGACGAGCACGACGAGACCGTCGAAGCCGTTTCCACGCGCGACCAGCTCGATCGAATCGGTGATGACTTCGCGGCTCACCAGCGACGTGCGCATCCCCTCCGTACCCATGGTGATGCCGTCCGAGATGGAGACGGTGTTGAACTCCATCGGCGTGCCGCCCGCCTGACGGATGCCGTCTTTCACGTCCACCGCCAGATCGCGCAGGTGAAAGTTGCAGGGACCGATCTCGATCCACGTGTTCGCGACGCCGATGAGCGGTTTCTTCAGGTCCGCGTCGGAGAAGCCGACGGCCTTCAGCATGGCCCGCGCCCCGGCGCGGCGCGGTCCCGAGGTGAGCGGATTGCCGCGATCGCTCACGACACGACCTCGAAGGGATCGGGGAGCCAGCAATGATGGGATTTCCAGCTCGCGTACGAGCCGAGCGTCCGCAGCGTCGGCGCAAACTCCGCCAGGTGGCCGAGCGCCCGCGCGCAGATCAGCTCGTCGCGCGCGGCCGCGAGATCCGCGTAGAACAGGTACTCCCACGGCCGGCCCGGAATCGGCCGCGATTCGAGCTTGGTGAGATCGACGCCCCGCAACGCGAACACGCTCAGCGCCTTGAACAGCGATCCCGGCTCGTTCGGCACCGAGAAGACGATCGAGGTCTTGTCCGGTACGGCGTTCTTCAGCGGCCGCCGCCCGATCACCAGGAAGCGCGTGATGTTGTCGTCGAAATCCTGAATCGACGACGCCAGCGTGGTGAGCCCGAACAGCTCCCCGGCGCGCGACGAGGCGATCGCGGCGGCATCGGTCAGCTGCTGATCAGCGACCATCTTGGCGCTCCCGGCGGTGTCGTACGTCGCCACGATCTCGACGCCGGTCAACTTGCGGAGGAACCGCTCGCACTGCGCCAGCGCCTGCGGGTGCGAGTACACCTTCTTCAACGCCTCGAGCGTCGTCGTCGGCAGCGCCAGCAGATGGTGCACCACGGGCACTTCGACTTCCGCCACGATCGGGATCTCGTGGGCCAGCAGGAGATCGTAGTTCCGGTGGATGCTGCCGCCGATCGAGTTCTCGATCGGAAGGACGCCGTAGCCGGCGGGTCCACCCTCGACCGCTTCGAACACTTCTTCGAAGCTCCGGCACGGCACCAGCTGCGCTTCGGCATCGACCCGCCGCGCCGCGGCCTCGCTGAACGCTCCCGGTTCCCCCTGATATGCGATTCTCATAAATGTAAACCACACGAAGGCGTCCTGTGCATCCACGAAAAAAGGCCATCACCCCTGCGGATGATGGCCTCGGGTCTTCCTCTCGCTGTCCCCCCGTCACATCATCCGCTGCATGCCTCGCGGCGAAGAAACGAAATCCGCCGGGCGCTGAGCGCCACGATCTCCACGTGTTCGACGGGGACAACGACGGGACAGAGGCTGGAGGCGACGGTCATCTCCGAGCGATTAAACCTGTAGCGCAGGCTAGAAGTCAAATTGATAATCTTTACTGGTGTATAAGAAGCGTGAATCATAAAAGTCTGAACTTTGAAGT
>QHWF01000278.1:6809-8800 GCA_003222455.1 Acidobacteriota bacterium | reverse complement strand
GGTCGCTGGCGCGCCCCGGTGAGCTGGCGCGGGAGCTCGTCACGTTGTCGAAGTCCATCCGCGATCTGCAGGCGCTCATCCGCGACGGGTCGCGAACCCACGTCGTGGCGGTGGCACGCGCCGCCGAGGTGCCTCGGGTCGAGACCGAACGGCTGCTGGCCGACCTGCGGCGACTGAAGCTGGTCACGCCGGCCATCGTCGTGAATGCTCTGACGCTGGGCCCCGGGCGATGCTCGCGTTGTCGCGACGTCGCGGCGATGGAGCGCCGTCAGCTCACGGCTCTGCGACGCTCCTGCCGCGCCGGATCGCGGCGGTGCGATATCATCCAGACACCGCTGACCGCCCCACCGCCGCGAGGGATCACGGCGCTGGAGCAATGGGCGACACAGTGGAGTTCGGGCTGGGAGCATGTCTGACTTATGACCGATGCGACCTGGAACGCAAAAGCCGCGAAGGCCGCGAAGGCAGTAGACACATGTTATTTCTTTGCGTCCTTTGCGGCCTTTGCCTTCAATCGTGGCGTCGCGTAGGCCCGCAGGACATGCATGGCGCGGGCGAGCGCTGATGTGAAAAAGGGAAACGCGACGTACGTGTACTGTGTGGTCGCTGCACCGAAACGGCCACGGCTGACCGGTGCGCCGGCAGGCCTGCCCGGCACCGGGCCGCTCCGGCTGCTCGACTTCGACGCTGGACGTCATATCGTCGTCACGGACGCACCGCTTTCGCGGTATGGAGAAGTGGCCATTCGGCGTGGCTTGTCCGATCTCGAATGGGTCTCCCGGGCGGCGGTTGCGCACGAAGCGGTAGTCGAAGCCTTCATCGACGCGACGGTGGTGCTGCCGATGAAGCTGTTCACGTTGTTCACCAGCGACGAGCGGGCGATCGCCCATCTGCACGGCGATCGCCGCCGTATCGACGCGCTGGTGAAGCGTCTGGCGAATCATCATGAGTGGGGTGTGCGGCTGGTGCTCGAGCGGCCCGCTGCCGACGTGCCCCGATCGACGGTGCACGCGAAGCCGGCCAGGTCGTCAGGGGTGGCGTACTTGACGCAGAAGAAAGCCCAGCGTGATGCGGCGGCGGAGCGCGCAACGCACGCGCGCGCCATCGCCGCCGGTTTGTACGATCGACTCTCGGAGCGATCGCGCGCTGCACGGCGGCGGCCGGCGAACGAGTTGCTGGTGCAGAGCGGACCGCTGCTCCTGGACGCTGCTTTCCTGGTGCCCCGATCGCAGTCGCGCGCGTTCACCGCGCTGGCGCGGCGGGAACAACGCGTCCTGGCGCGCCAGGGTTATGCCCTGACGATCACCGGGCCGTGGCCGCCGTATACGTTCGTGCAGGATTCGGAGTAGGAGGGTGTCGGACTAACAGAACACCACCTTGGAACGCAGAGGCCGCGAAGGCCGCTGAGAATTGCTGTCTTCTTTGCGTCCTTCGCGGCCTCTGCGTTCAATCGTGATGTTCGTTGCGATCAAGTTGAGACGTCATGGAGAAGCGTAAAGACACGGCGGCGGATCGACTATTCGACACACGGCGTCAGGACAGTGTGGCGGATCAAATATTCGACAGACCGGATGCGACCGTGCTCGATGCCATCGACCGGATGCTCAACCGCGGTGTGCTGGCGGACGGAGACGTCATGCTCGGATTGGCCGGCGTCGATTTGATCTATCTTCGTCTCACCGCCCTCCTCTGTGGTGCGGCGCGTGTCTTCCCGCCGCCCCCCATTCCCCGTCGCCGCCCGATCCGGCGGCGTCATGTGCGTCGCCTGAAGACCCCCCGGTGAAGAAAAAATCGAGGAGGCGTCGGTCGAAGCCTGCGCGCAAGACCAGATCCACGGTCGCGCGCCGTGCGAACGGTGGACGCGGCGCGCGGTCGAGAAGCGTGTTATCGGCCGCTCCCGTGACCGCGGCAGACCTGCGCGCGCTGCGTCAGGAACTGGAACGGCGGCTCCACTCGCCTCGCGCGGTCGCTGTCGGAAAGCAGCGCACAAT
>QHWF01000278.1:0-6737 GCA_003222455.1 Acidobacteriota bacterium | reverse complement strand
GTCGAGTTCCTGCGCCGGCTGATGGAGCGTCAGGCGATCCGGCGGATGGAGCAGAAAACGCTCACCCGCAAGCAAGTGGAAGCGCTCGGCACGGCATTGATGATCCTCGAGCGAACGATTCGTGACATGGGCCACCGGTTCGGTCTCGAGCCCGACGATCTGAACCTCGATCTGGGACCGCTCGGGAAACTCATGTAGCAACTTTCAACTCTCAACTGTCAACTCTCACTATCAACGTGAGAGTTGAGACTTGAGAGTTGAGACTTGTTTTTAGTGCGTATCGACCTCCACCAGCAGCTTCGATGCGGCGCGGGCGCCGATCGTCAGGCGACCTTCATTCCCCCGGCGCAGCATGACGGAGTCGGCCGCCGCATCGCGTGTTTCCACCTCGACGGGCTGCCCCGGTTTGAGCGCATTCTGCTCGATAAAGCGCAGGAACGCCGGATCCTGATCGGCGATACGGGTCACTCTCAACGGCGTGTTGACCGGGCAGGTGAGCAGGCTGTCGAGATGTCGCGGGATCAACGCGCCTTCCGGCGTCGGAATCGGGTCGCCGTGCGGATCGTGCGTGGGGTGACCGAGCATCTGGTCGATCAGCTCGATCAGCCGTTCCGAGACGACGTGCTCGAGTTGTTCGGCCTCTTCGTGCACCTCCGCCCAGCTCATACCCATGACGTTGACGAGGAACAGTTCCACCAGGCGATGGCGGCGGAGGACCAGACCCGCGAGCTTTTCTCCCGACGGGGTGAGGCGGACACCGCTGTACGGCTCGTACTCGGCGAGGCCCGACTCGGCGAGCGCCTTCACCATCGTTGTGGCGGTACCGGGCGTCACGCCGAGCGCGGCGGCCACGTGTCCCATCGACACCAATCGTTCGTCGTGCGCCAACACGGCCTGTCCCTGGTAAATCGCTTTCAGGTAGTTTTCGACGGTGCTCGACGGGAGCATGCGACGATATTATCGCCCAGGGCGACCTACCGCGGAGGACGCAGCCACCTTCGCGCAAGGCGACGGTGGCCCGCCGTAGCTTCAGCGTAGGCGGGAGGACGCGGAGGTTCAATCCCGAACGACAGGGTTCTTCCTCCGTGTCCTCCGCGTCCTCGTGGTGGAAATTACTCGGACGCGCCGCCCCGAATGCAAACGAACTTCGGAGACACGACACCAGTGCGAGTGCGCGATCGGATCCGGACGCCCGAAGGCAAGCGCGTCTACGTGCGCGCCTTGTTCGCGCGGATTGCAGACCGCTACGACTTCATCACCGTGGCGCTGTCCTATGGCCAGGATCGCCGATGGAAGGAGCGGCTCGTCGCCTACGCATCGGACCTCGGCGGCGCGCACGCGCTCGATCTGGCGACCGGGACGGGCGATCTTGCATTCGCCCTGGCGGAGCGCGGCGCACGCGTCGTCGGCCTCGACATCACACCGCGGATGATCGAGCTCGCGCGCGCAAAGTCGAACGGAGCGGGCCGCCGCGACGGCGCGTTGGCGGCAGCTTTTCCGCCGGATGACACACGTTTCCTCGTCGGCGACATGTGTGCGCTGCCCTTCGTGGATCAGGTCTTCGACGTGGTGACCACAGGGTATGGCCTGCGCAACGTGCCGGATCTCGCGCTGGCGATTGCCGAGATCCATCGCGTACTGAAGCCGGGCGGGCAGCTGCTGTCGCTCGATTTCAACCGCCCGGCCAACGCGATGGTCCGGGCCGCGTATCTGACGTATCTCACGGCCGTCGGCGCAGCGCTCGGGTGGCTGCTCCATCGCGATCCCGACACGTACCGGTATATTCCCGCGTCCATCCGTCAGTATCCCGGCGCCGAGGCGGTCGTTCGGATGATGCGGGATTGCGGATTCGGCCGCGCGACATACTATCGCGTGCTGGGCGGTCTCATGGCGATCCACCATGCCATCCGAACTTGATACGTCGAACTGGTCGGGCGAAGGCGCGTTCACCCAGCTCCTGATCGATCGACTTCGTGAGCTCGACGACATCCGGCTGGTTCGCGTCGAGGACGCGCCCGCGACGCGTTCAGAGGCCGACTACAATTTCATCAGCAACGAAGTCTTCGTCGCGTTCGCCACGCGCGAACGCCACGAGCGGACGAAACGGTTCGGCATCATTCCGCAGTCGCGGACGGTGAGCGAAAAAGTGTCGAGCGTCGCTCGGCTGGAGACCGTGTTGACGGGCATGTCGGACATCGGCGCTCCCGACTACGCCGACGAAGGCATGCTGCAGTACCTGCGGGCCGAGCGCATCGTGCCGCCGTATCAAACCCGTGGGTACAAGCTCGTCGAGCTGGTCAGGATCTATGAGGTTGGAACGCCGTCGCGCGCGTCGGAGCCGTGATGTCGTTCTGCGCGGAACAGGGACATTTCCGCCTCGTGGGGTCCGCCTTTAGGCGGATTCTATAATCCGGCTGAAGCCGGACCCCACGTGAGCGCGATGCGTTACCCAGGCCGACACATGGACCGGCCCCTCCCTTCCAATTCTTCCTTTGTGTCCTTTGTATCCTTCGTGTCCTTCGCGCTTTGCTTATTTCACTTTTCGACGAATGGCTCCAGCTCCTTCGCCAGAAATGCGAGCAGCTCTTCGTCGCTGACCGATGCCGGGTCGCCGCTGCCCACGATTCGTTCGGCGTCGATGCTGCGGCGCCCGCGGCCCTGGCTGACATGCGCCATCACCCGGGGCACATCCCCGCTCGTGTCGAGCGTGATCTCCACGTAATCGTCGGCGCTGCGATCCGACATCAGCCGGACGCCGCCCGACGGCGTGAAGACCGTGAACGGATAGCCTTCGATTTTCAGCACGTTCGCGATTTGCTTGAAGAGCGGCACGGCGATGTCGTCGAGAAAGCGCCCGAAGGCGCGGGCCGCTTCGTCGGTGCGTACCCGCCGCTCGGCGGCACGGCGCCTGCCGCGCTCGATGGTGTCGCGAATGCTTCTCCGGACGTCGGAAATTTCCATCAACGACCAATTACACTACATTGAGTGCGTGCAGCCGGTTGATGTCGGCGGTGCTGAGGCCGAGGTCGCCTTCGAGAACCGCATCGGTGTGTGCGCCCAGGGCTGGCGGCGCGGCGCGGAGGTTTCCCGGCGTGGCCGAAAGCTTGACCGGCAGGCCCACCACCTTCATCCAGCCAATCGTCGCATGTTCGACGTGCGCGAGCATCTCGCGCGCTGCGATCTGAGGATCGTCGAACATTTCCTGCACATCGCGAACCGATCCGCACGGAACCCCCGCCGCGGTCAGCTGCGCAATCCAGTGGTGCCGGCTCGCCGTCCGCAAGCGTTGCGCGAGGACCGGGCGCAGTTCGTCGTAGGCCGCCACGCGCTGGCGGTTGGTCGCGAACCGTTCGCCGAGCGCCAGGCCCGCGACGATGCAGAACCGTTTCCACTGTTCGTCGTTGCCGACCGCCAGCACGAAGTCGCCATCGGACGCAGCAAATGTTTCGTACGGCACGATACTGGGATGGCGGTTGCCCATCCGCTGCGGCACACGCCCGTTCGCGAACAAGCTGCCGGCCTGATAGGTGAGCAGCGCCGCCACCGAATCCAGCATCGCCACGTCGACCATCTGTCCGCGACCGGTGCGCTCGCGTACGAACAGCGCGGTGACCACACCGTATGCGGCGAACATGCCCGAGACGATATCGGCAATGGCGACGCCGAGGCGATAGGGCGGACCGTCGGGCGAACCGGTGATGCTCATCAATCCGCCTTCGGCCTGCATGACGGCGTCGTAGCCGGGCTGGTTCCGCCGCGGCCCGGTCTGCCCGAATCCGGAGACCGACGCGTACACCAGGCGCGGATGCGCCGGTGCGAGCGACGCGTAATCGAGACCGAGCTTCGCCAGCGTGCCCGGACGGAAGTTCTCCACCATCACGTCGGCGCGATCGACGAGACGATCGACGAGCGCGCGCCCGTCCGGATGCTTGAAATCGAGCGTGACGCTTTCCTTGTTCCGGTTGACGCTCAGGAAATAGGCGCTTTCGCCGTCGAGAAACGGAGGCCCCCAGGCGCGGGTGTCGTCGCCTTTCCCCGGTTGTTCCACCTTGATGACGCGCGCCCCCATGTCGGCCAGCAGCATCGTGCAGTACGGGCCCGACAGTACACGGGTGAGGTCGAGCACGGTGATTCCGTCGAGGGGCGTCATAATACGGGGATGATTATCGTCTATGCCGCCAGCGCGTGACGCAGCTGCGAACAGGTGAAAGCGTGGCTTTCACGCGAGCGCGTCCCGTTTACCGCCTACAACGTCGATGAAGACGAGCGCGCATACGACGATCTGATCGCCCGCGGGTTCCGCACCGTCCCGGTGACGGTGATCGGCGAGACAATCGTCAAGGGGTTCGACGAAGCGTCGCTGAGGGACGCGGTTGAACAGTGGCGCGCGGGTTCGTGACATTGCGGATCGCGGATTGCGGATTGCGGAATTGTCGATTGGATCCCCGATCAATCATCACCAATCCGCATTCCGCAATCCTCAATCCGCAATGCGGAGTCCGCAATGAGGAACTGGTCGAATCGATCCAGCCCTTCTCGCAGATGGCTCGCTGACTCGCCGAACCCGATTCGCAGGTACCGGTCCATGCCGAAATGATCGCCGGGCACGATCAACAGGCTCTTCTCCACGCGCAGGCGAGTCACCAGCTCGGTCGAGTTGATCGGGTAGTCGTAGCGGACGTACACGATCGCGCCGGCGTCTGGCGGCACGTAGCTGAAGAGGCCGCCGTGCGCATCGAGCCAGCCGGCCACGACCGGAAAATTCTCGTTCAGGATGGCTCTCGTTCTCGCCAGGATACGCGCCCGCCGTGACGGCTCGAGCGCATGCCGCGCCAGGAAGTCGCTCAACGCGGCGGGAGCAATGGTCGTGTAGTCGTGATACGACCAGAGCGACGCCAGCCGCGCCGGCGGGCCGACGGCCCATCCGATGCGAAGCCCCGGCAGTCCGTATGCCTTCGACAGGCCGCTGGTGACGATCACGCGATCGCTTCGGCCCCACAGGCTTGGCGTCTCGCGGCCGTCACGTTCCGCGCCGCGGTAGATCTCGTCGGCCAGGATCCAGGCGCCATGGCGGTCGGCGATGGCCGCGATTCGATCCAGATCGCCCGCTTCGAATCGTGCTCCCGTCGGATTGTTCGGATTGCACACCACGATCAGTTTCGTGCGCGACGAGACGATTCGCTCCAGCGTAGTCAGGTCCAGCTGCCATCGCCCCGGGTGTCCCGTGTTGACGAGGGGCCATTCCTTGATCAAGGCGCCGAAGGCGCGCCCCAGGCCCCACGTCTGCATGTAGTTCGGCACCATCACCACCACCTCGTCACCCGGCTCCACAAAGTTCCACATGGTGATGAAGTTGGCTTCGGATCCTCCGCTGGTCACCTGTACGTGATCGCACGTGGCGCCAGGATACCGAGCGGCGATGGCGGTGCGGAGCGGCAGCGTGCCGTTCGATTGCGTATAGCGGAGCGCCTCCGCCAGCAGCGCGTCGCGATCGAGACTGTCGTCGACGAGCTCGCTCAACTTCAGCGGAGCCACGCCGCTCTCCGACAGGTTGATGTCCACCTGGTTCTCGTAGATCGACTGCATCCGCTCCAACGTGAACTGTTCGACCTTCATGAGAGCAGACTGTATATACTCGTCGTTTCAGAGACAAGCCTGGGAGCGGAGGGCTTCAGGCCCGGTGAAGAAATCTCCGTTAGCGCAGCCCTTGAGGGCTGCCCGGCGGCCTACGATCCAGGAGCGTGTCCGAATAACTGGACCGTTCCTTCTTTGCGTCCTTTGCGCTTGCCGGGCCGAAGCTCATTGCAAGGCCCTTCGAGCGAAGGCCGGACCTCTGCGTTGTTCGTGACGTTCGCTCTGAACTCCAATGACCTATCCTCCCGAATCCATTCCGCGAACATCCGTTCAGCGCAGGACCGCGCGCGTTGCACGCCCGCTCGTGCACGCGAAGGCATTGAGTCTCACACCCGAAGGCTACGACCGCGCCCGCCGTCTTCTGATGCGGCGCGATCCGGTGCTCGGCGCCGCCATCAAGCGCATCGGTCCCTGCGGCATGGCCGAGCGCCAGCGTAAAGATCACCTCACCGCCCTCATCGGAGCCATCGTCAGTCAACAGCTCTCCACGAAAGCCGCGGCGACCATCTTCAATCGATTTGCGGCGCTGTTCCCCGACGGGCACATCTCCAGCGCGGCAGCGATTCAGGCCTTCGACGATGCGAGCCTTCGAGGAGTCGGGCTGAGCGGTCAGAAAGTCGGATACCTGCGGGACCTGTGCGCGCGGATCGCAGACGGCCGTCTGGATCTCGACGCGCTCGATGCGCTGCCCGACGAGCACGTGATTGAGCGATTGACGTCCGTCAAGGGGTTCGGCCGATGGACCGCAGAGATGTTCCTCATGTTCCGGCTGCACCGGCCCGATGTCCTGCCCGCCGGCGATCTCGGGATCGTGAACGCGATTCAACGGCTGTATCGCCTGCGCAAGCGGCCGGACGCGAAACGGATCCTGAAGATGGGCGAGATATGGCGGCCGTACCGATCCGTCGCGTCGTGGTATCTGTGGCAGACGCTCCGGCAAGTTCAAAACTTAAAACTGAAAACTTAAAACTGAAAACCAAAACACCTTCAAGGTTTAACTCTTAGGTTTTAAGTTTTACGTTTTAAGTTTTAGGTTTTGAGTTTGAGCCAGATCAACGCATACCCTGCGGCGATCGCCATTAGCGTCCCGCGCTCGCTGAACA
>QHWF01000277.1 GCA_003222455.1 Acidobacteriota bacterium | reverse complement strand
CATCCGGATCGAGATTGATCAGGTCCGCAACACCCTGGACCGTCGGCCCGCTCAAATTTCCCGACAGCGGTTGCAGCCAGTCCCCCCAGTGCACCGGCGTGTCCTGGCAGGTCGCGATTGCGGTTCGATAGGCATTTCCGCCCCCGCCGGCAGTGCCGATGTCGATCGCGTAGAACCATCCCGACTTCATGACGTCATGCGGGTCACCGATTTTCAGGGTGACCAGGCGCCCGCGATCGTTCGCGACTGTGTAGCCAGTGTAGGAGAGGCTGGTGGGAGGGAAATACACGTCCGGGTCACTGAGCGCATTGCCATGGGAATCGACTGTTTGGAATGTGTCCCCCTCGGTCCACGCGTGCTCCGGTGAATTGTCGTCGTGCCTTTCGAGCCACTTGTCGGGAATGGTCCAGGGTTTCAGGCAGATTGTGTTCTGAGCGGTGGCGTTCGTTGCCGCGCTGCACACGGCCAGCAGGAGAAACACGAAGATCCGCACGCACATTTGATGGCTCCTTACCGTGCTTGCACGTTCGGTTTGAGGCGGAGCTCGTTAATAATTGATGAAGGCAGGATTATTCCGGACCGAGCGACTGCCGATGAGCTTGCGGAGGCAAAAGACGAGCCAGCTCAGAGACTCGCGAAATGGTTGATCCAGTCGCGGATTTCACGGACGACGTGTGTACGCCCGGGCGCGAGACTGTAATCGATTCGACGTTCCTGGTCATCTCCGGGACCATTGACGAAGAGGCCGCCATCGCCGCATTGAAGGCCGGTGCGCACGATTTCTTCGTCAAGAACCGCCTCTCTCGACTAATCCCGGCGATTGAACGGGCACTTGCCGACGTGGCGACGCGGCGCGAGCGTGCACGGACGCAAGCGGCGCTGCGGCAGAGCGAGGCGCGGAAAGCCGCGGTGCTGGACTCGGTGCTGGATTGCATCGTGACGATCGACGCTGCCGGAAACGTTATCGAGTTCAACGCTGCCGCAGAGCGGACGTTCGGGTACACGAAAATCGAGGCGATGGGACGCCCACTCGCCGATCTGATCATCCCGCCGGCACTCCGTCATGCGCATCGCGCCGGGTTGGCGCATTTACCTGGCCACTGGGGAAGGACCACTGCTTGGAAAGCTGATTGAGGTCTCCCCGATTACGGATCCGAAGGGGCACGTCATCGGGGCCTCCACAATCGCGAGGAATATCACCGAGCGCAAGCAGGCCGAAGCGGAAATGCGGCGGCTGAATGACGAAATCCAACGCCAGCGGTTACGCGTGTTCAAGGCCACCATGACGACCGTCCACGACATCGTCAACAATTTTCTGAACAGTCTGCAGCTCATTCGCCTGGAAGCCGAGGGCCGGCTGCCCGCCGAACTCTGACACTGTTCGATGGAATGATCGCGCAAGCCGCGATGGAACTGCGGACGCTGGGCGACCTCGAGACGATCAAGGAAAAGGAGATGGCGATCGGCACCGGGATCGACTATCCCGGTTCCCCTGGTTGACAGCCCGTCAGGTCGGGTAGTGCGCAGGATAAAAGTAGTGCTCGAGGTAATAGAGGGCCGCAAAGGCCAGAACCACAACGGCGGCTGGAAATGCCAGACGCCGCACGGTTCGCACGGGCTGCGTCCAATCCGCCGTGGCCAGGAAGAGAAAACCAGTGGGCACCAGCGCGACGATTGACAGCTGGAAGATATGTGCGCCGGCGCCTTCGTCCGGCAGGGGCGGCCGAGTGTAACCGAGCAGGAGCACATCGAGCAGTGCCGTGAGCGACAGGACGATGAGCCCGATGGTGCTGACGCGGTTGATTTGCTGGCTGCGCACAGGTCACTTCCGTTTCCGCTTGCGGCTCACCGGTCGAACATCCGCTCGACGAAAGGATACGACAATGTTCTTTGCGAAGTAAAGTGCAAACCGATAACCGGGAAGGAACTCGCCCGCTCCCTTGACACGCCCGGTCCCCACGTCATAATCAGCGCTGGCAGCCCATGAATCTGATTCGACTGATACAAGGCGATACGCAGCCTGAAGTGGACCTCAGGAGAACCTACGACGCCATCGTCATCGGCTCGGGTGCGGCTGGCGGAATGGCGGCGCATGTGCTGACCTCGCATGGCATGAAAGTGCTGATGCTCGAGGCCGGCAAAAAGCTCGACCTCGACAAGGAGTTGAAGTCCACGGAGTGGCCGTACCAACATCCGAGACGAGGCGAGATGCCGCCGGGGCACCATGCGCTTTCGCTCAACGAGTACACGATTCGCCAGCCGCCCTACGCAGCCGATTCGGCGTTCACCAAGGTCTATAGCTACGTTCAGGGCTGGAACGGCGCCGACTACTCCAAGGACATCGTCGTCGACGAGAAAGACCATCCCTATACAGGGACGAGCTACGCCTGGGTGCGGGCGCGCTGCCTCGGCGGCAAGACGAACATCTGGGGCAGGCTCGCACTGCGATTGTCGGACTATGACTTCAAGGCGAAGAGTCGCGACGGCTATGGCGAGGACTGGCCGATCGCCTACCAGGACATCGAGCCCTATTACGACCGTGTCGATCAATACCTCGGGATCTCCGGTGTCAAAGAGCACCTGCCCTATTTGCCCGACAGCATCTTTCAACGCCCGACGAAGCTGGCCAGCGCCGAACTGGCCCTGCGCAATTCCCTGAAGAAGATGAATCGCGTGCTCACGCCCTATCGTGCCGGTGTGACCACCGATGGCTTGAAGCACAACAAGTATCGCAGGCGATGTTTCGGGCGAGGCGCATGCAACCGCCGCGTCGGCGGGTGCGATATTCACGCCGCATTCGACTCGCCAACGGGCTTGATTTATCCGGCCATGGACACGGGGAACCTGACGCTGCGGACGAACGCGATCGCCCGCGAGATCCTGGTCGACAAGAACACCGGCAAGGCGCGGGGTGTTTCGTTCGTCGATGCAGAAAGTGGACGAGCCTACGAGGCACAAGCGAAGGTCGTCGTGTTGGCGGCGTCGACGCTCGAGTCGGCAAGGCTGATGCTCCTGTCGAAATCCGGCGCGCACCCGAACGGCATCGGCAACTCGAGCGGTCACGTCGGGCACAACTTCTGCGAGCACGTGATGGGGCCGGGCGTGACCGCCCTGGTGAAGGACCGCGTCGGCCAGCCCAGAACGATCGACGACGGGCGGCCCGGCGGCTTTTATATCCCGCGGTTCAGGAACCTTTCCGACAGGAACGCGAACTTCATTCGCGGTTACGGCTTCGAGGGCAGTGCCGGGAGCACCATGTTTCCGAACCGCGCCAAGGAGACTCAAGGGTTTGGCGCGACCTACAAGAAGACCGTTCGCGACCGCGCGGGCGCGTATATCAGCATGGGCGGCTTCGGCGAAGTACTGGCCCGCTATGAGAATCACGTCGATCTCGACCCGGTGAGAAAGGACAAGTGGGGAATTCCGGTCCTGCGATTCAGCTACGGATTCGGGGACAACGAAAAAAAGATGTGCGAGGACATGGCCAACGCGGCGCAGGAGATGTTCGAAGGGGCTGGATTCGAAATCGTCAACGTGGATCGCAAGGTGCTCACGGAGGGCTGGTCCATTCACGAGCTCGGGACGGCTCGCATGGGCACGAACAAGAAGACGTCAGTGGTGAACCAGTTTCAGCAGTCTCATGACGTGAAGAACCTGTTCGTCGTCGACGGCAGCAGCCACGTCAGCGCCTCGTGCCAGAACCCGACGTGGACGATCATGGCGCTGGCATGGCGGTCGTCCGAGTACCTGACCACGGAGCTCATGAAGGGAAACCTGTGATGGCCGCCAACGCGGATCTCGACCTGAGCCGGCGCGAACTGATCAAGCTGGGAGCGGCGGCAACCGTTGGCGCGTCGATTGGCATCGGCGAGTCCCTTGACGCCCAGTCGTCCGCATCCGCAGGAGCGTCCGCCGCTGGGCGCGCGTTTTTCACGCCGGGCGAGCTCGCGCTGGTCGACGAGTTGAGCGAGTTGATCATTCCGACCGACGATCACTCGCCTGGCGCTCGCGCTGCGAACGTCGCGGCGTTTATCGATGCCCGGTTGGCGGAAGCCTGGGAAGAGCAAGAGAGGACGGATTGGCGGGAAGGCCTGAGAACGATCGAGCAGCTGTCCCACGAGGCCACCGGCAAGCCGTTCATGCAGTCGTCCGCGGACGAGCGGCTTGCGATTCTGACCCGGATGGCGCAGAACGAGGGAAAGCCGCAGAAGCCTGAAGAGATCTTCTTCGCCAGGCTGAAGTCGCGCGTCGTGCAGACCTATTACACGTCGGAGATCGGCATCAAGCAGGAGATGGAATACAAGGGCAACAGCTATCTCACCGAATTCGTTGGCTTCGATGTGAGCTGATCATCCAGCTTCCCCCGACCAGCCACGACGATCAACGCAGAACTCGCGGAACCCGCAGAGAAAACCGTTTTGTTCTTCCATGTGGGGTCCGGCTTCAGCCGGATTGGAAGAATCCGCCTCATAAGGAACTGACTCCTCACGGGAGCCAAGTTCCTTTCTGTCTGGTGCCGTCGCGGCGGCCGATGGGCTCCCAAGAAACTGACGTCTTCACGGGCCGACCAGATGCGGCGAACCAGTCACATTAGCCTCTCGCGGGTGGCCGCGAACGGGGCCGCCCCGCCGGGCGCGGAGGCGTCAGCCGTGACAAGCGCTTTTCGCCGAGCACCCGGACGGGGCTGTTCGCGGACAGGCCCCCACGGCTAATACTGAGAGCCCAACGGAGGTCGTGCGCGCACCTGACGAATCGAACCAGTTTCTGACGTGGTGCAGCGCGATGGGCATCGCGTGAGCCGCTAATGGCGGACTCCACGGGCGATTTCCTGCGAGCTCTGCGGGTTTCTGCGTTGAATGTCGTGCCGTGTGGCGGCGGTTAGCCGGACACGCTCCTAGCGTGGGAGTAGAATCGCCCGACGTGGTGACAGAAGGTGTCCACCCGGCCAGACCGATTCCGCTGGCGGCTGCCTTCTGCGGGTTTATGGCGTTCGCTCTCACAACTAGTGGTCAGGTTGCGCCTGACCGGCTTGCGGATCTGGAGGGCGCGATCACGGCAGCAGAAGGCGCTTTGCGCGACGGCGACCTGCTCGGGCGTCAGGATGACGCGTTGATCGAGCTGCAGGCAGTGCTCAACTCGAGGCCGGAATTCGCGGACGCGCGATACCTGCTTGGAAAAACCCTGCTGTCGCGCGATGCCGCCGAGGCGGCGGCGACCCACCTCGAAGCGGCGGCCCGGCTGGCGCCAGACGAAGCGAACATCCACTACCAGCTCGCGCGCGCGTACGAACAGCTCGGTCGTCCCGAGCTCGCGCGGCAGGAGCTCGCCACGTACCAACAGCTCAAAGAGAAGCGGCGTGCGAAGACGCCGTGACGTGTTGCGTCCGCCTGCCGCCTTTTTCCTCGTGGGAGTCCTTGCTTATTCCACGACGCCGCCGGTGCCGCTGTTCCACGACATCACCGCGGAAGCCGGCGTCACCTTCCAGCATCACTCCGCCCCGGACAAGCGGTACATCGTCGAGTCGATGAGCGGCGGCGTCGCGCTGCTCGATTTCGACAACGACGGCCTGATCGACATGTACTTCCTGGATTCGCTGACCGTGGAAACCGCGCAGACGCCTTCCGCGGCGCGCAGCGCGCTGTATCGGAATCTGGGGACCGGCAAATTCGAGGACGTGACT
>QHWF01000317.1 GCA_003222455.1 Acidobacteriota bacterium | reverse complement strand
ACGCCTGGCCCAGCCGCCGCTCGGCGGAGGTGCGCGGCGTCGTGTCGATCAGGCCCTGCGGCACCGGTCGCTGCTGCAATCGACGCGTCAGCTCGCGCTGAAACGCCGCGCGGAGCGCCTCGAACGCGGCTTCGTCGGCCGGCTCACGATGGCCGGCCACGGCCTCGAAGGTCTCGAGCGCCTCGGCGAGCGCAAACGGATGCCGCTCGGCGACAAAGGCGCCGAATCGGCTCGCGAACCCGGTCAGCTGCTCGAGCGCCGTGGGGTTGGCCATCGCTCAACTCTCAACTCTCAAGTCTCAAGTGTCAACTCTCAAGTCGCAACTCTCTAGTCTCATGTCCCAACTCGAGAAGTGAGGGTTGAGAGTTGAAACTTGGGAGTTGAGCGTTGAGAATTGCCGCATGCACAAGACATTCGTGCTCGTCGTTTCCGTCGGTCTCGCTGCGGCGCTGCCGTCGGCACAGGGTCCGGCCGCATCTGCGGTGACGATCGTGAAGCCGGCGCGCATCTTCGACGGCGAGACGATGCACGAGGGGTGGGCGGTGCGGGTCAAAGGCGACCGGATCGACGCGGCCGGCGCTGACGCCGGCGCGGCCGCCCCCGGCGCGCGCATCATCGATCTGCCCGGCACAACGTTGACGCCGGGCCTGGTCGAAGGTCACTCGCACGTCCTGCTGCATCCGTACAACGAAACCACCTGGAACGATCAGGTGGCGCACGAGTCGCTGTCGCTCCGGACGGCGCGCGCGACGAACCACCTGCGCAACACGTTGCTGGCGGGCTTCACGACCATTCGCGATCTGGGCACTGAAGGCGCCGGGTACGCCGATGTCGGTCTGAAGCAGGCGGTCGATGCGGGCATCATTCCCGGTCCGCGCATGCTGGTGTCGACCCGCGCCATCGTCGCCACCGGGAGCTACGGCCCGAAGGGCTATGCGTCCGAATGGAACGTCCCGCAGGGCGCCGAAGAGGCCGACGGCATCGACTCGATGGCACGCGTCGTCCGCAGCCAGATCGGGAAAGGCGCCGACTGGATCAAGTTCTACGCCGACTATCGCTGGGGGCCGCTCGCCGGCGCCCATCAGACGTTCACGATCGAGTCGCTCGCCGTCGGGGTGCAGACCGCGCATGTCAGCGGCACTCCGGTCGCGGCGCATGCCAGCAGCGTCGACGGCATGCGGACCGCGATCGCGGCGGGGGTGGATACCATCGAGCATGGCGATGGCGGGACGCCCGAGATCTTCAAGCTGATGGTCGAGAAAAAGATCGCCCTCTGTCCCACGCTCGCGGCCGGCGATGCGACGAGCCAGTACGCCGGTTGGAAGAAGGGACAACAGCCCGAGCCGGCGGGCATCACGCGGAAGCGCGCCAGCTTCAAAGCCGCGCTCGAGGCCGGCGTGACGATCATCAACGGCAGCGACGTCGGCGTGTTCACGCACGGCGAGAACGCGCGCGAACTGGAGCTGATGGTCGGCTACGGCATGGCGCCGGCGGATGCGCTGAAGAGCGCGACGTCAATCGCCGCGCGGGTGCTGCGGATGGAGCACCAGATCGGTCAGGTGAAACCGGGGCTCTTCGCCGACCTCGTCGCATTCGACGGCGATCCGACGAAAGACATCAGCGCGACACGTCGTGTAACGTTCGTCATGAAGAACGGGATGATCGTGATCAGTAATTGATCCAGTAGGCGAGCTTCACGAGAAAGACGTTACGCGGCGCAATGCCGAAGATATCGTGCATGTCGCGGCCGAAGCGGAAGCCGCCCGGCACGGCATCGTTCTCGCGCGCCTGCTGCCACACGACGAACAGCGTTGAGCCGGGTTTGTACTCCCAGCGGAGCACGTTGGTGGTGCGAAAGGACTTCACGTTGAAGTCGGGATCCCCGGCGTACGCAAACGGCACATACCGTGCGCCGTAGTCACGGCTCCGGCCGTTCGCCAGCTCCTTGAAGCCGGCGTAATCGCCCGCGGACACGAACGGCTCCGCGTAGAGCTGCAGCGACAGATTCGGCGTCATCGTCACGTTGACCCGTTCGGTGAGCGCGACGGTCGTTTGATTGAGGTGTCCGAACGTGTAGTGATCGGTGACGTCGGTGACTCTGTCCACCCACTGCTCGGCTTTCACGGCGCGACTCACGCGCAGACCACTCGTGACGGTGAACGCCGCCAGCGGCCGGTACGTGGCCTCGACTTCGTGATCGCGGAACCAGGAGCCGACGCCGTTCCGGCCGCCGCCGTTGAACACGTTCGCCGAGACCCGGCGTCGCGTGTCGGAATTGAGCCACGACCAGATCGTCGTGAACCCTTCGGTGAAGCCGCCCGGGCCGCCGCGCGTCAAGCGATCGTCGAATCCCATCTGCTGCCAGTTGTAGCCGCCGCCCGTTGCCCAGTTGTTCTTGAACGTGACGTTGCCGTTCACGTTCTGGCCGCCGAACAACCGGTTGCCGTCGTAATTCCACGCCGCCCACTGGTTGACGTTGAAAATGCGGCTTCGAAACACTCGATTGGGGACGTCGCTGCGCACCTGAAACCAGTTGCTCATCCACTTCTGATCGGCGCGCCGGAGGAAGCCGATGTCGTTCAAGTCGAAGCCCGGCGACTCGAATCCCGCCTGGGAGTTGAAGCGCACGCGCTGCCCGCCGATTTTGCCGATGCCGATGCGGCCGCTGGCGCCGCTGAGTGACGTGGCGGTGGAGTGGAGCGCCAACGACGTGGCGTCGGGACGCTGAAAATAGTGGCGGCTGTTCTGCTCGATGCTGCTGATGGCTTCGGCGTCGCCTCGCACGCGGCTGGCCGCGACGAACCCGGTGACGCTGTAGCGCGACTTGAACCGGACATCCCAGTCCGCGCCACCGGTGTAGGCGCCCGCAGGCAGCAACAGCGTGCTGCCGGTCAAATGGCGATGGGTCGCCGTCACGATGAACCCGACCGACGACTGATTGGCGAACTCGCGCCGCACCCGTCCGAGGGAATAGGTCGTCAGCGGCTCGACCGATTGCTGGTACGTGCGCGCCGGATCCAGCACGGTGGCGAATTCCTGTTCCGTCACCGCGTGCAGCGCCCCGATGGAGAACTTGCCGATGCGTCCGGTGAGCTTGCCCGCTCCGAGAATGGTCGTCTGCGCTGGTGTCTCGGTGTAGATATCGTCGCCGCTCGGCAAGCCGTCTGTCGCCTCCGGCGTGCGGCCGACCCGGCGTGAATAGAAAATCTGACAGGGGCCGTCCATGCAATCGGAATCGAACCGGAACATTCCGGAACCCTCGACGAAGAAGGGACGCCGCTCGGTGAAGAAGGTCTCGAACGCGCTGAGGTTCACGACTGCCGGGTCCGCTTCGACCTGACCGAAATCAGGATTCATCGTCGTCGTCAGGGTGAGACCGGGGGTGAGCGCATATTTCATGTCGAGCCCGAACGACGACCCGACCGACGAGCGCTCGAGCAGCGGATTGCCCTCGGGGCGCTGGCGCCGCAGGTTGGCGACCGAATACGGCAGGATTTCGAGCTTCTTCGGCGACGCCGACATCGCCAGGCCGCCGAGCTCCCCGAACGACGACACGTACCCGGTTGCGCTGCGCGCCAGAAGCGGCCAGGTGGACGTTTCGTTCAGCCGCCCGATCTGGCGCGAGACGGCAAAGCCGAAGATATTCGATCCTGCCGGCGAGAACCGTAATTGCGAAAACGGGATGTGGAATTCGGCGGTCCACCCGCTGTTGTCCCGGGATACTTTCACGTCCCACACCGCGTCCCACCCCTCGTCGCGGTTGGTGTCGTCGAACCAGTACCGATCCTGTTTCACGCCGGCAGGATTCACGGCGAATTCGTACGCCGACCGTTTGTCGTGATAGGAATCGATCAGAATGCGAATCCAATCGGACGGTGATTCCGCGTCGCGGCGGGTCAGATAACTCACGATGCGTGCAGGCTCGGTATCGAACGCCCGCACTCTTACGAACAGCGTTGCCGAATCGTAAGCCACGCGAAACTCGGTTCGCTGGCTCGGTGCTCCGCCTTCCTGCGGCTCCCGCTGCACGAACGCGTCGGTCGCGGTAATGCGCTGCCATACTTCGTCGCTCACCTGACCTGACAGGCGAACGGCCGCGGGCGCGGCTGTGATGTCGACGGCGTCCACCCAGGGCGCCGGCGGAGCGGTGACGGCGAGCACAAACACCAGGCCAGTGAGCATCAGGACCGCTGATTAGACGCGCGATTTCACCGGATGGTTGGCTGGAGTACGACACGATCAACGCAGAGGTCGCAAAGGACGCAAAGTAAAGACAGGATTTCTTTGCGGCCTTCGCGGCCTTTGCGTTCCAGGGTGACGTCAATTCGTCGGAGACGTTTCCAGGACCTGCGATGGTATGGTACCCGCATGCTGTCAAGGACGCTGATCTCCACGCAAATGTTAACGAGTCATCTTCAGGATCCAGCGGTTGTCGTCATCGACTGTCGCTTCAAGCTGGACGACGACAGGTGGGGTGGGCGCGAATACACCAGCCGTCACATTCCCGGTGCCGTCTACGCGCACTTGAACGACGATCTTTCCGGTCCCAGAACCGGGACGAATGGACGGCATCCGCTGCCGGACCCGCTGGTGCTCGCCGATACGCTCGGGCGGCTTGGCGTGGGCGATGCCGGCGGAACGCGGGTGCAGGTCGTCGCGTACGATCAGGACAGTGGGATGTTCGCGAGCCGACTGTGGTGGCTCTTGCGCTGGCTCGGTCATGACGCGGTCGCGGTCCTCGATGGTGGTTTCGCCACCTGGGTCGGCGAGTCACAGCCGACACGCGGCGGCGTCGAGGAGAACCCGCGCCGTGAATTCCGCGCGGTCCCGCGAAGCGATTTCGTTGTCGACGCCCGTCAGGTCTCCACCATGCTGGGGCGCCCCGACTGGCATCTCCTCGACGCCCGCGCGCCAGAGCGGTACCGGGGCGAAACGGAACCAATCGACAAAACGCCGGGTCATATTCCCGGCGCGGTCAACCATTTCTTTTTGTGGAACCTGAACGAACAGGGAACGTTCCGCGCGCCGGCAGAACTTCGGGATCGCCTGCGGCAGTCGGTCGGCGACGCGCGCGCCGATCGGATCGTGTGCTACTGCGGCTCCGGGGTTACCGCGTGCCAGAACCTGCTCGCGATGGAACACGCCGAGATGCCCGGCGCGAAGCTGTATCCCGGATCGTGGAGCGAGTGGTCGGCAGACCCTGCACGGCCCGTGGAACGTGGTTGAATGAGATCGACATGAGTCGCAGCGCTGAACATATTCCGGTCCACGCGACGAACCTCCCGGCGCCCGTCGGACCGTACTCCCCGGGGCTCGGCTTCGAGCGCTTGATCTTCGTCTCCGGCCAGGGGGCCATCGACCACGCAACCGGCCGCCTGGCAGGCGACGATATCGCGGCACAGACCGAACAGTGCCTGAAGAACGTGCAGGTGATTCTCGAAGCCGCGGGATCCACGCTGCAGCACGTTCTCCGCTGCGGCGTGTTCCTCGTCGACATGCGCGATTTTCAAACGATGAACGCCGTGTATGCGCGCATGTTCGGCGATCATCGGCCGGCGCGAACTACGGTGCAGGTCGCCAGGTTGCCCGGCGATGGT
>QHWF01000316.1 GCA_003222455.1 Acidobacteriota bacterium | reverse complement strand
TACGTCGAGCGCGCGGTCGCGCTCGCGCAGGCCCGCGAGATCCACGGCATCGTCACCGCGCCCATCAACAAGGAGGCGCTGGCGGCGGCCGGGATGCAGCACACCGGCCACACGGAGATCCTGGCGCGCCTGTCCGACACGGCCGACTTCGCGATGCTGTTGATGGGCCACGAGCTGCGCGTGATCCACGTCACCACGCACGTGGCCCTGCGCCGCGTGCCGGACCTCGTCACGCGCGAGCGCGTGCTGAAGACGATTCGCCTCGCGCAGCGCACGATGGAGGGCCTCGGGCGTCGCGACGCTCGCATCGCGGTGGCGGGACTGAACCCGCGCGCCGGTGAGGGCGGGCTGTTCGGCGACGAGGAGAAGACGGCGATCGTGCCGGCGATCGAGGCGGCACGCGCCGAGGGCATGCGCGTCGTGGGGCCGTTACCCGCGGACACCCTGTTCTCCCGGGCGCGCGGCGGTGAGTTTGATATCGTCGTCGCGATGTATCACGACCAGGGTCACATTCCCGTGAAGACCGTCGGCTTTACGTACGACGAGGCGAGCAAGCGGTGGACCGGTCTCTCGGGTGTCAACGTCACCGTCGGCCTGCCGTTCCTACGCGTGTCCGTCGACCACGGGACCGCGTTCGACCGCGCGTGGAAGGGCATCGCGAACCCCGAGAGCATGATCGAGGCGATCGACGTCGCGGTACGCATGCTCGCCGCCACGTGAGCGAAGCGGAGCTCCGCGCGCTCGTCGATCGGGTGCGACGCGGCCGTCTGTCGCGCCGCCGCTTCCTGCGTCTCATGGCCGCCGCCGGTGTGGCGGGGCCGCTCGCCGCGCGGCTGCTTCCGATGCCGTCCGCCGGCGCGCAGGCGCGTCCGGCCTTCGCGCCGACGCGGCGTGGTGGCGGCGGTCCGCTCAAGGTGCTCTGGTGGCAGGCGCCGACGCTGCTGAACCCGCACTTCGCGACGGGCACCAAGGACCAGGACGCGTCGCGCATTTTTTACGAGCCGCTTGCCGCCTTCGATGCCGACGGCAACGTGGTGCCGATCCTGGCCGCGCAGGTGCCGAGCATCGACAACGGCGGCGTGGCGCGCGACGGCACGTGGGTGATCTGGAATCTCAAGAAGGGCGTCGTCTGGCACGACGGCAAGCCGTTCACCGCCGACGACGTCGTGTTCAACTGGGAGTACGCGGCCGATCCCGCGACGTCCGCGTGGACGATGGCGTCGTACCGCGAGATCGATCGCGTCGAGCGCCTGGACAGCCACGCCGTCAAGGTGGTCTTCAAGCGGCCCACGCCGTTCTGGGCGGACGCGTTCTGCGGAGCGCGCGGCATGCTCATTCCGCGGCACGTATTCGAGCCGTTCAAGGGCGCGAACTCGCGCGACGCGCCGGCCAACCTGCGGCCCGTCGGCACCGGTCCCTACCGCTTCGTCGATTTCAAGCCCGGCGACATCGTGCGCGGTGAGCTCAATACCGCGTACCACGTGGCCAACCGGCCGTTCTTCGACACGCTCGAGATGAAGGGCGGCGGCGACGCGGCCTCGGCCGCGCGCGCCGTGCTGCAGACCGGCGAGTTCGACTACGCGTGGAACATGCAGGTGGAGGACGACATCCTTCGCCGCCTGGAGCAGGGCGGCAAGGGCCGCATCGTCGTCTGGCCCACCGGCAACCCGGAGCACATCCAGCTCAACACCACCGATCCCTTCCGCGAGGTCGACGGCGAGCGCTCGAGCACCAAGACGACGCATCCGACGCTGTCGGACGCGGCCGTGCGGGCCGCACTCAATATGCTCGCCGATCGCGGCGCCATCCAGGAAGAGATCTACGGGCGCGGCGGGCAGACGACGGCGAACTTCCTCAATTCGCCGTCGCGCTTTTACTCGCGCAACACGCGCTGGGAGTTCAGCGTCGAGCGCGCCAACCAGGTCCTCGACGCGGCCGGCTGGCGCCGCGGCGCCGACGGCATCCGCGCCAAGGACGGCAGGCGCCTGCGATTTGTCTTCCAGACGTCGACGAACGCCCCGCGCCAGAAGACGCAGGCCATCGTCAAGCAGGCCTGCGCGCGCGCCGGCATCGAGCTCGAGCTCAAGTCGGTGGTCGCCTCGGTGTTCTTCTCGTCCGATCCCGCCAATCCCGACACCTACGGCCATTTCTACGCCGATCTGCAGATGTACAACGTCGGCATGAATGCGCCGGACCCGCAGGTGTTCATGGCGCAGTTCGCCTCATGGGAGATCGCCTCGCGCGAGAACAAGTGGACGGGGCGCAATATCACCCGCTTCCGCAGCGACGAGTACGATCGGCTCTGGCGAGCCGCGGAGACCGAGATGGATCCGGTGAAGCGGGCGGCGCTGTTCATCCGGATGAACGATCTCGTGATCGGCAACGTCGCCGTCATCCCGATGCTCTGGCGCAACGGCGTGGGCGCCGCCACCACGCGCCTGCAGGGCATGGATCTGAACGGCTGGGATGGGACGCTGTGGCGGCTGCCGTACTGGTACAAGACTTGACACCGCGCCGAGCGCGCACGATAAGAAGCCATTCACGTCAGGGAGGGTCGTCCATGGAAGAACGCGAACTGCGGGCATTGATCGAGGAGGTGCGTGTCGGCACGCTGAACCGTCGGCGCTTCGTGCAGACGATGGTCGGGCTCGGCCTGACGGCGCCGCTCACGGCCCAGATGCTCTCCTCGGCCGGCGTCGCGCACGCGCAGACGAAAGTCCAGTACGCGCCGACGAAGCGGGGCGGCGGCGGCGCCCTCAAAGTGTTGTGGTGGCAGTCGCCGACGCTGCTGAATCCGCACTTCGCCACCGGCACCAAGGACCAGGACGGCTCGCGCATCTTCTACGAGCCGCTGGCGGCGTTCGATCCCGACGGCAATCTCGTGCCCATCCTCGCGGCCGAGATTCCCTCCATCCAGAACGGCGCGGTAGCCAAGGACGGCAAGTCGGTCACCTGGAAGCTGAATAAGAACGTGGTGTGGCACGACGGCAAGCCGTTCACCGCCGACGACATCGTGTTCAACTGGGAGTACGCCGCCGACGCCGCCACCGCTGCCACCACGATCAGCTCGTACAAGGACATCGCCCGGATCGACAAGCTCGACAGCCACACGGTGAAGCTCACCTTCAAGAACCCGACACCGTTCTGGGCCGATGGCTTCTGCGGCTACCGCGGCATGATCATTCCCAAGCACGTCTTCGAGCCGTTCAAGGGCGCCAAGTCACGTGAGGCGCCGGCGAACGTCAAGCCCGTCGGCACGGGCCCGTACAAGTACGTCGACTTCAAGCCGGGCGACATCGTGCGTGGCGAGCTCAACGCGAACTACCACATGCCGAACCGGCCGCATTTCGACTCGATCGAGATGAAGGGCGGCGGCGACGCCGTGTCAGCTGGACGCGCGGTGGTGCAGACCGGCGAGTACGACTATGCCTGGAACATGCAGGTCGAAGAAGAGATCATGCGCCGCATGGAGCAGGGCGGCAAAGGCAAGTTCGAGACCTCGCCGTCGGGAAACATCGAGCACATCCAGTGCAACCAGACGGATCCGAACAAGGAGGTCGACGGCGAGCGCTCGAGCCTCAAGGCGCCGCATCCGTTCCTCACGGATCCTGCCGTCCGCCAGGCGCTGAGCCTGCTCGTCGACCGCCACTCCGTGCAGGAAGAGATCTACGGACGCGGCGGCCAGGTGACCGCGAACTTCCTGAACGCGCCGTCGAAGTACGCTTCCAAAGCGAACAAGGCGGAGTTCAACGTCGAGAAGGCCAATCAGATCCTCGAGGCGGCAGGCTGGAAGAAGGGTGCCGACGGCATCCGCGCCAAGGGCGACAAGAAGCTCAAGATGGTCTACCAGACGTCGATCAATGCCCCACGCCAGAAGACGCAGGCCATCGTCAAGCAGGCGGCGGCCAAGGCCGGCATCGAGCTCGAGCTGAAGTCGATCACCGCGTCGGTCTTTTTCTCATCCGACGCGGCGAATCCCGACATCTATTCGCGATTCTCGACGGACATTCAGATGTACACGACCACGCAGGCCTCGCCCGACCCGCAGACGTTCATGGAGCAGTTCGCGTCGTGGGAGGCGGCCACCAAGGAGAACAAGTATCAGGGGCGCAACATCACCCGCTGGCGCAACGACGAATACGACAAGCTGTTTCGCGCGGCGGAGACGGAGCTCGATCCCGTCAAGCGCGCGGCGCTGTTCATCCGGATGAACGACATGGTCATCCAGAACGTCGTCGTCGTTCCCGTGATCTGGCGCACGAAAGTCCAGGCGGTGTCGAGCCGGCTCCGCGGCGTCGAGATCAGCGGCTGGGACAACGACACGGCGAACCTCTTCAACTGGTTCAGGGCCTAGGACGCGGGACGGAGGCCGGGCGGACGCGCCCGGCCTCCTGAACGATGTCACGCTACGTCGTCCGCCGCCTGCTGATCGCCGTGCCCGTCATCTTCGGCATCAGCCTCGTCCTCTTCACGATCCTCGCCTTGGCACCCGGTGACCCGTTCGAGGAGCTCGCCACCAACCCCAACGTTCCGCCCGAGGTGCGGATGCATCTGCGCAGCCAGTTCGGGCTGGACGATCCGCTGCCCGTGCGCTACACGCGCTGGCTCACATCCATGGTGCGCGGCGACTGGGGCTTCTCCTTCGCGAGCCGGGTGAACGTCGACACGCTGATCATGCAGCGGTTGCCCACGTCGCTCTTCGTGCTCGGCAGCGCGCAACTGCTCGGGCTGCTCATCGCATTGCCGATCGGGACGTACTCGGCGCTGCGGCCCTACTCGGTGTTCGACCAGGTCGCGACGACGTTGGCCTTCGTCGGCTTCTCGCTGCCGACGTTCTTCACGGGTCTCGTGTTCATCCTGGTCTTCAGCATCTGGCTCGACTGGCTGCCGTTCATCTATCGCGCCGACATCGCGGCCACGGGGTGGCGGTGGTGGTGGGAGAATGCGCGGCAGGCGGCGATGCCGGTGGCGGTGCTCGGCCTCTTTCAGGGCGCGACGCTCACGCGCTTCGTGCGCTCGGCGGTCATCGACGTGATCCGGCTCGACTACGTGAATACGGCGCGCGCGAAGGGCCTGTCCGAGGGCGTGACGGTGGTCAAGCACGTGATCCGCAACGCGCTCATTCCCGTCGTCACGCTGCTCGCCCTACAGATTCCCGGCATCTTCACCGGCGCCGTCATCACCGAGCAGATCTTTCGCATCCCGGGCATCGGCTCGCTGCTGATCACCTCGATCCTCGCCAACGACACGCCGGTCATCATGGCCATCACCTTCGTGTTCTCGTGCCTGGTCGTGATCTTCAATCTGATCGCCGACCTGCTTTACGGCTGGCTCGATCCGCGGATCGCGTTCCGATGAAACATCGTTCGCACGTGGGGGGCCCCGACATGGCTACGCCCCCCTCGTACTCCCCCGGCCATCGCTCGGACGCGCCCCGGCGGAGCCGTGGCGCGCCTCGGGTTCGCCACGACCCATGAGCGTCGCCACCGCGCCCGCGGGATCGCTCGTGCGCGCGTCCGCCCCGCGCCGGTCGCTGTGGCGCGAGGCGACGCGGCGCTTCCGCCGCCATCGCCTCGCGATGATTGGCTTCACCGTGCTCTTCGTCATGGTGACCGGGGTGCTGGTCGGGCCGTTCGTCTATCGCGTTCCGATCGACTCCGTTCGGCACCGACGACCTCGGCCAGGACCTGCTGGCGCGCATGCTGTACGGCGGCCGGATTTCGCTCGCCGTCGGCGTCGTCGCCATGCTCATCTCGATCACGATCGGCACCGGCGTCGGCGCCGTGGCCGGCCAGCTCGGCGGCGCCACCGACCACACGCTGATGCGCATCACCGATCTGTTCCTCTCGCTGCCTCAGCTGCCGCTGCTCCTGCTGGTCGTTTACCTGTTCCGCGACATGCTGAAGAAAATGCTCGGGCCCGAGGCTGGCGTCTTCATCCTGATCGTGGCGGTCATCGGCGGCCTGCGCTGGATGCCGGTGGCGCGCCTCGTGCGCGCGCAGTTCCTCTCGCTGCGCGAGAAGGAATTCGTGGAGGCGGCGCGCGGTCTCGGCGCCTCGCCGCTGCGCCAGGTCATCCGGCACATCCTGCCGAACGCCGTCGGCCCCGTCATCGTCGCCGGCTCGCTCGACGTGGCGGCGGCGATCATCGCCGAGTCGTCGCTGTCGTTCCTCGGCCTCGGATTCCCGCCCGACATTCCCACGTGGGGTCGGATCCTCTACGACGCGAAGGACAACCTGGACTTCGCCCCGCACTGGGCGCTGTTTCCCGGCACCGCCATCTTCCTCACCGTCCTCTCCATCAACTACATCGGCGACGGATTGAGAGACGCGCTCGATCCGCGGAAAGTACTCGGCGCAAAATGACGGATCCCGACCTCTGCTTCACGTCGGCCACGAAACTCGCGGCGATGATCCGGCGCGGCGCCGTCTCGCCACTCGAGATGGTCCAGGCGGTGCTCGCGCGCCTGGAGCGCGTCAACCCGCGACTCAACGCCTACTGCACCGTCGCGGCCGAGCAGGCGCTGGAGGCGGCGCGCAAGGCGACGGCGGTGGCGCGGCGTCGCAGCGCGCGGCTCGGCCCGCTGCACGGCGTGCCGGTC
>QHWF01000315.1 GCA_003222455.1 Acidobacteriota bacterium | reverse complement strand
GCTATGTGAACATCCATACCTCAACGTTCCCTGGGGGCGAGATTCGCGGACAGATTCGCGTTCGCGAGCGCGACGACGATTGAACCAGACGATCGATTGGGCCGGAGAAGAATCGGCAGGTCGCAACCGGTATCTCGAGCACGCTTGATGACCCTGTGCTTCGCCAATACCAGATCGCCAGTCCCGCCGGTTGATTTCGTGGTCACGCGCACACAGGATCACGAATGCTAACGGCGCTACTCGTAATCCTCCGATCGATAGCGTTTTCGGCCGACGTGCTCGTACCGAAAAGGGACATCGACCACAACGGTTTTCTCGTTTTAAGGTCGCAAACTGCGACCTTAAAGCCGGCCGGATGCCAGCATCGAAAACACCTTCGTTGATTTGAGGTCAGCTTGTGACCTCAAGTTCGGGAACCCGCAGGGTTGATGTTCCAGATTGGAAGGTCAAATTCGAATGGGTGCGGCTCCATTGGATAGACGCGAGATGGCGTCACTTGAGATCATTTCACCACGCGCAGCCGAGGACTGTTCGCCGGGCGACGTGAGGCCGATCCAGGCCGCGTGAGGGACGGGATCTTTCCATTCGCGTACTGCGCCGCATGGTTGCGCTCCAGTTCCCGCTGCTCATGATGCCGCCAATAGGTGTCGAGGTCGCCACTCGCGCGCAGCGAGCGCAGTCGCAGAATCGCCTCAGCGCCTTCAAGACTCCACCGCGCCCCTGTGATCTCCATCCGGTCGCGGATCACGTGGCGGCACGCGCCTTCGATGACGCCCGTCGCGATGGGCAGCCCCGCCTTCAGGTACGCGTCATACGGGACGTACGCTTTGAAGCGGTCGATGTAGTCGGCACAGGTATCGGCCGGTTTCCGCGCGGCGGCGGTCAGTCCTCGGCACGTCGCGGTCCGTCGCACCGAGGCGATCACCTGCCCGGCATCACCGCACAGCAGCCACAGCAGGCGTTCGGTCACCCAGCCTTCCGCCTCCATGGAGCCCTCCGGAAAGAAGACATAGGCGGCTTTCCAGAGATACTCCAGCACATGGATCAGATCGAGCACGATGGTGACTTTCACCCGATGCCGCGTCGCCACCGCGCGGACCCGATCGAGTTGGTCAAGGTTGCCATCGAGGAGGACGACCCACCGCTTCCGCCGTTTGGGGTCGCGCGAAGCGGCATCGAGAAACGCGTCGTCAATGACTTCTGCGGGCTCCTTCGCCAGGCTGGCCCAGACACGTTTCCCTTCGGGGCGGGGACGGTCCTGTCGGGGCGGCGCCGTGTCAGGGCGCAGCTCTCGAATGAGATCCTCCGCCGTCCGCACGAACGGCGCAATCGTGTAGACGGCCGCCACCTGGGCGATCCGTTTGACGTGCCGCTTCTCGCCTTTGGTCAGTCGTGTCGTCAGTTTGCGCTGTCGCCGAGATGCCGCGGCTTGTGTCGCAGGACGCAAGTCCGACGGACGCATGGGCACGCCTTTGCCGTCGAACGTCAAGACGAGGATCTTGCTCGACGGCCCCGTTTCAGTGGGCCATGCGAGCCGACGGTCCAGATAGTAGCTGTCGAAGTCCTGGGCGGCCCGACGCACGACCTCTTCCACCTGGCGCTTCGCTACGGCGGCACTCGCGTGCGTCCCCAGGATCTTGACGACCTCGTCGAAGGCTCCTTTCGTCGCCTCCTCCGCCGCGCGCCGGCGAATGCCGAAGGAGTACCGCTCCGTCGGGAGATTCAACTCGGCGTCCAGCGGGAACAGCGTCTCGCGGCCCCGCGCCCCACACCCAGCGCGGGTGACCTGCACCGTCCCCAACAACGTCTCCAACGCGCGCGTGCCGGACCGCTGGTGCGTCCGCTCGACGTTGTCGGCACCGACGACGGGCGTGGTCGGCTTGGCCTGCGCTCGCCAGTCGAGATGCGCTTGCAGCAGCTGCCGCATCAACTCCCGCCCTTGCTGCTCCAAGAGGGTTTCGAGATCGCTGTGGGACATGCGCGTCGTCTCCTCGGACTGGAGCCGATTGACCAGGGCCGACAGGGTGGCTTCGGCCTCTGCGAACCGGTCGGCGGGGGGCGCCGTTCGCGCCGTCGCCAGTCGCATCGTGGTCCTTTCCCCGGACTTCTGGTCCGGTGTTGACCAAAGGTGCCTACACCTTTGGTCAACACCGGACCATAGCTGCCCGTGGTACAAGTCGCTGCCGCTGACGAGTTGACAATGAACGTGGTCGGTGAGGTTAGCGAGCCGCGCCCGACTGCGAATCGACACAGCGTCGCCATCGCGATCAGCCGGCGTCTGATGGCGGCCATGAGCAGCAACAGCGCGCCAAGAACGACCGCCAGGCGGCCCTGCAGCCCGCGCGGTGTGCCGATGCCGATCAGGTGACGCATGACGAGTCCCAGATTGAACCCGCCCGCGTGAATCAGCAAGCGCTTGAGAATGTTGTCGTGCCCGCGCAGGTGCGTCCGCCGCATCCCGCCCGTGTCGTAGAGATGCGCGAAGGAGCGTTCGATCCGCTCGCCGCGTTGGCGCATCAGTCGCCGCCCGCGTGGTCCACGGATTCGGCGGCGATTGGCATACACCGGCGCCTGGGCCTCCGGCTCCTCCGACCAGTCGCGTCGACCGCGAGCCGGTTCGGCCACGTAGGAGCGGATGCCGACGGCGGCGAGATCGACCATGGTGTCGTTGCTGTGATACCCCTTGTCGGCGATGATCTCTTCCAGTTTCTGTGGCGCGTCGACATCCGCTTGCGCGTCTTCGATCTGGTCGGCCGCCGCCGTCGTCGTGTCGGCGATCGTCGTGGTGTCGCCTTCATCAGCGCCCTGCAGCGTGACCGCGACAATGGCGCCGGTCTCCAGGTCGACGGCATGCTCAGCTTTGTGGGCCATGTGCGTCCGGCCGTCTTTCATCTTCGCGACCTTCGCATCGGGATCCCAGGGATGCTTCCAGTCTTTGTTCGACGTCTTCTTCTTCCGCTTGCGATCCAGCCGCGCCAGGTCCTCCCGCGTCGGCGTCTCGATACCCGAGGCCTTCGCGAGCCGCGTCAGAAACTCCTGATAGGTTTCCTCCGTGTCCCGCCGCACGATGCTGCGCATGGCGGCGTTGGCTTCCAACGTGGTGGCGTCGATCGCGACGGTTTTGCCCTTCAAGAGTCCCGCCTCGACCAGCCGTTGTTGGACCCACGTGAAGACCGCGCGATGCGTCTCGACAGCGATCAGGCGGCGCGTCCGCGAAATCGTCGAGTGGTCGGGGGCCGCCTCGTTGAGCGCCAGCCGCACGAAACTACGGACGGCGAGGGAATCGGCCGCCCGCCAGGCGATGCCGCGTTCCGAGTCGATCCCTTCGAAGTACCCGACCATCAACAGCCGGAAATACTGACCCGGCGGCACACTCGGACGCCCCATGACGGGCGCATAGAACGGCCGACACTGGTCTTCCGCGAACCGGTCGAACCCATGCGCGTCCAGGAGCGCATTCAGCCGCGCGTAGAACGGGTGCCCGGGGGACGCCGGCAGGTCCGACGCGGGAATCCACATCGGCGGTTGGTCAGTCTCTCGCGTGCCCATCGACATGCGCGGCATTGTAGTACACCGACCACGCTGGTGACGCAGACTCGTCAGCGGTTATCGACTTTCACCACGGACTGGCAGTGAAGCTTCGCCTCAAACCGACGAGTAAGAGCTTCGCTCCAACGCGGGTGTGTTGATGAATCGATCGCGTGCGGCTCCTCCGCAACTCCGGCGAACCTTCAGGGGTCGGCCGCTGCGCGGCCGTTGATGTTGGGACCGATGCAAATGACCGGCATCCTCGCGAGGAGTACCATCATCGGCCTTCCCGCCAAGGAGGGTTCGATGACGCCCAACATCGCCGATATTATCCGTCACCATGTCACGCTCGAGGTGCGGTGCATTGACCGGCTCTATCTGCACGCGTACATGCCAAAGCTGCAGACGTCAGGGGGCCTCTGTTACTTCCTGCGCGACTATCTCGGCAATCCGATTCCGTCGCCCGCGCTGTTCAAGCCGATGCACGATCGATTCGTGGCCGCGGTTGAGCAGTTTGTCGCGCACCATGCGATTCCGGTCGTGCACTTCGAACCTGGACAGGATAAAGACGCGATCGCGACGACGCACCGTGCGCAGTTCACCGCCCGCGAGGGCGTGGTCATGCTCGGCATCGCGCAAGAAAAGATGCGCGCGTTCAAAGCCCACAAGCAGGTCGGCCCGGGTGTGAAGGTCCGCTTCGAGTTCTCGCGTCAACCGGTGGCCGTCAATCAGTACTACTTCTACGTCCACGATCGCGACTGGGGCCCGGCGTTCGTGAAGATCGGCACCTATCTCCCGTACCCGGTGAAACTCTGTCTCAACGGCCATGAATGGGTGAAACAACAGCTGCGTCGCCAGCGCGTGCGCTTCGAGAGTCTCGACAACGGGTTTCTCTCTTGTGCCGATCCCGTCGCGCTTCAAGCCACCTGCGATGCGCTTGGCCCCGCGGACCTGCAGGCCTTCTTCGACCGGTGGTCGCATCGACTCCCGTGGCCGCTGCCAGCAGCCGACCGTCGTGCCGGCTACGATCATCGGCTCGCGATCAATCAACTCGAAGTCAGCCTCACGCAGGTCTTCGACCGACCGGTGCAAGGACGGCTCTTCTTTGAAGCCGTGATCCGCGAAAACCTCGACCTCGGACGCCCTGACCGCGTCAGATTGCTCTTTCCGATTCGGATCACTCGCGCCACCCCGCCGCCCGCGTTCGGCTATCGGACCCGCGTGATCACCGACGGCGTGCATCCGAGCCTGCACGTCGACTATAAACATTCCCACGTCAAGCAGTACTTCAAAGAGCAGCGGGCGCTACGGACCGAGGTGACGATCAACAATCCGCGGGATTTCTGGATCCGGAAAGGGCTCAGCAACCTGCCTCATCTGCGCGAGATCGGCGAGCAAGTCAATCGCAAGCTGCTCGAAGTCGAGCACGTCAGTCACTCCTGCGTGCTGACCCAAAGCGCGCTCGATCGCCTCCAGCAGCCGACCGTCGTCGCTGGGCAGCGGGTCTCAGCACTCCGCTTCGGCGATCCGCGCGTGATGGCGGTCCTGCAAGCCCTCACAGGCTTCACGCACCTACCGCACGGCTTCCGCAATCACGACGTCCGCCCGCACGTGGAAGCGCTCTTGGGGCGCCCTTATTCCACGGCACAGATGACCTATGACCTGCGACGCCTTCGACTCAAGGGCCTGATCCATCGCATTCCGAACACGCACCGCTATACCGCGACCAGTTACGGCCTGAAGGTCGCCTTCTTCTACACCAAACTCTACGTACGTCTCCTGCGACCGAACTGGCCGGCACTACTCTCCGAGGACGACCCATTCCCCCGGACGCTCCGTGACGCACTCGACGT
>QHWF01000314.1 GCA_003222455.1 Acidobacteriota bacterium | reverse complement strand
GAGAAATATTCGTTGTCCTTCCGGTCCCAGTTGCGGCCGCGATCGACGCCGTTCAGCACCCGCGGCGACGAGGTGATCGGCTGCGCCGTCCGCGCCTGGATCCGGACGTTGATCAGGAATCGCTGCGGCAGCTCCGCGTACGTGAAGAAGTTGAACTTATGGCGGATGTCGCGGTCCGACGGCCCGTAATCCAGGCCCAGGTCATAGAAATTGAACGACCGGTCGGTGAACGGATCGCGCTCGTTCGAATCGTCGTCTTCGTCCTTCGACAAGACATAGTTCGCTTCGAGCTGATAGCCCTGCGTGAAGCGCTTGCGCACGCCGAACGTGGCGCCCCGATAGAGTCCGTGCCCCTGGCTGTTGGTGACGAACACGTCGCTCAGCTGCGGCTCGAACGGATTGGCGCCCACGTACGTCGTCGTGTCGCGGGTGGCCGGCTGCGTGGCGGCCGCCGCCGTGCCGTGCACGTTCTCGTTCAGGAAGCGCGTGAGATGCACGCTTTTCGCAACCGTGAAGTCGACGTAGGCGGCCAGGCTCGGGGCCAGCTCGCGATCGAACCCGGCGTTGACGGTGTAAATCCGCGGGTTACGGTAGCCGCGGTCGAACACCCGTACGCCGGTGAACAACGGAAAGGTGCCGGGCGCGACGGCGCTGGGCGCGAGCAGGTTCGGCCAGACCGGCAAGTCGGCGAAGGCCGTAAACGTCGTGTTGCGGAAATCGCTCTTCTGCTGGATCCCGTTCGTCGTCACCGATCCCACCTGGCTCAACATGTTCTGCCGCGCGTAATAGATGCCCGCGCTGCCGCGGACAACCGATTTCCCGTTTTCCGCGACGTCCCAGGCAAAGCCGGCTCGCGGCTGAAACTGCTTCCATTGATCCGGAAGCGTGCCGTCCGAGGGAAATCGCGGATTGTTGAGGAAGCCGGCGTACGCCGTCGTCTTCGGATCGACGGTGCCGGGCATCAGCTGTGCGTCCCAGCGGAAGCCGTAGTCGACGGTGAGGCCGTGGCCCACCTGCCATTTGTCCTGAATGAACAGCGCGAGCTCCTCGTTGCTGACGTCCGATGCGCCGGCCGCATCACGCGCGACGCCGTCCGGGCTGCTGCTCTGGAGATAGAACAACAGCGGACCGCCCGTCGTTGTCGTACCGGCCGGGCACGTTGCCGGAGCGGTGACGTAGGTGCCGTTCGAGCAGCCCACCGTGTACGGTCCGAACCCGCCCGGCGCGGCGGGCGACGCATAGCGCAGGAAGCCGGGCACGCTGTCAAAAATGTACCGGCCTTCGAAAAAGCCGCGAAAGACCTGCACGTTCTTTGTGTGCAGCCATTCGCCGCCGGTCTTGACCGTGTGCCGGCCCGTCACGATCGAGAAGTTGTTCTTCACCTGGAAGCGCGTCACCAGCTCGTCGATGTCCGGTCCGAGGAAAAAGGGATTGCCGAAGCGGAACGTCGTCGCGAACCCGATGGCGGTGTCCGCAGGCACCGATGACGGGACGGCGGATCTGGGCCGGTCTTCGCGCGAGTAGCTGAAGTGGAGCTCGTTCAGTTTGTTGGCCCTCACCGTGCTGAACAGGTTCGCGTTCAGCACATGGATCTTCGAGGGTCCTTCGATGCCATTGGCCGAATTGCCGTAGGTCGCGACGTCGAACGTCTGGTTCGTGTTCTTCGAGTAATCGAAGTTGTACGACACCGACAGCGTGTTCGCCGGCGTGACGTTCCAATCCAGCTTCGCCAGCATGGCGTTGTTGTTGATGGTGTGAACAACGGGCTGCCCGTCGTCCTGGCCGCGCCTCGAGCGCAAGAACCCGAGCAGCGCGAGCCGCTGGCAATCGGCGCTCGAGTTGATCAGCGTTTCGTTGGCGGCCAGGGTCGGCGCGCCCACTGCGCACGGCGTGCCGATGGCCTCCGATAAATTCGGCCGCTGCAGGTTCTCGTACACGCCTTCGAACGCGAGGAAATAGAACGCCTTGTCCTTCGTCACCGGGCCGCCGATCGTGCCGCCGGATTGCTCACGGCGGAAGTCGGTGAGCGGCTTGCCATCCGACGTGTTCGAGGTGAGCCCTTCGACGCGCTGATAATGAAACAGGCTGCCTTTCACCTGGTTCGTGCCGGACTTGGTGATGACGTTGACGATGCCGCCGGCGGTCCGTCCGAACTCCGCACTCGCGCCGGTCGCGATCACCTGGAATTCCTTGACCGCTTCGAGCGTGATGTCGATCGCCGCGCGCTGGCCGCCCACCTGCTCGCCGAAGAAGCCATTGTTGTAATCGCCGCCGTCGAGGCTGATGTTGTTGAAGACGCCGCGCTGTCCCGAGAACGTGATCTCGTCGCCGTCCGGCCCCTGGACGACGCTGACGCCGGGCGTGAGCGTCAGGAGATCCTCGAACTTGCGCCCCAGGATCGGCGTCGACTCGATGGTCGTCTGGTCGAGCGTGCTCGCGGCCGCCGTGCGCGTGATCTCGATGGCCGGCGTCACCGTCGTCACCGTGACGGTTTCGGCGATTCCCGACACCTTCATGGCCGGGCTGAGACGGACGGTCTCACCGACGGTGACGATCACGTTTTCCTGCACCACACTGGCGAATCCGGGCAGCTTGAGGGTCACCGTGTAGCGGCCGGGCGGCAGCTGCAGGGCGACGAACCGGCCTTCCCGATCGGTGACCAGGCGGCGCGTCAGATTCGTGTCGATGTTGCGGACCTCGACGTCAACGCCCGGAAGCACCGCGCCGCTGGTATCGAGAACGGCGCCGTCGATGACACCGGTGGTGATCTGCGATTGCGCCGCTGCCGGCCCAGCCACTGACAGAGAGAGGATTGCCATCGTCAGCACGTACAGCACCCGCATGCTTTGGCCTCCTTTGCGAGAGCCCGGTTTTGAGCTGATGCAACGGATCATGCGTTATTCGAGGCTGCCCGACAAGATCGATCCGAAGATTGGCGCCGGACGCGCTCGAATAACCCTGAATGTCGTAACATGGATTCGATTGTCCTGCACGGTCACGTGACTCCAGGAGACTGTCCGGCTGACTGACGCTGCGCTGGAACGCAAAGGCCGCGAAGGCCGCAGAGAAACACGGTCTTTCTTTGCGTCCTTTGCGGCCTCTGCGTTCAGCCGTGACGTGTGCTCGAGGCAACTATGACCTACGGTCTCGCCATCGGAATCGAGCTTGCGAAGAAAGCCGCGTCTGCGGCGCTGGCTGAAGCACGCACGAACAACTGGATCATGGCCGTTGCCATCGTCGATCCGGCAGGTCTCCTGGTGTACTTCGAGAAGATGGACGACACGCAGAACGGCAGCGTCGCCGTCGCGCAGGCAAAGGCGCGGTCGGCCGCGCTCTTCAAGCGACCCACCAAGGCGTTTCAGGACACGCTGGCGGCCGGTGGGGACGGACTGCGGCTGCTCAGGCTCGAAGCAGCGGTGCCGGTCGAGGGCGGCATTCCTCTCGTCATCGATGGCCGGATCGCTGGAGCCATTGGCGTGTCAGGCGGAACCAGCGCGCAGGATGGCCAGTGCGCGCGCGCTGGCGTCGAGGCAATTGAGCACGTGTAGAACCGTTAATGACAACCTGCTACCGGGCACACGAACCTCAGCATCCGTCCTGGTTGCTACATTCTTTGCCACGAAGACACGAAACCACGAAGAAAGCCCTTGGGTACATTCTTCGTGCGTGCTTCGCGTCTTCGTGACTTCGTGGTTGCATTGTTGGTCGGTGCATTTCGTGGGCTAGCGCACGTACATCTGCAGGCGGGGAAAGGCGAAGCGGCCGGCGACCGCATCGATGATGTTGATCTGGCAGGTGTACAAGCCCGGTTTGAAACTGGCCGCCGGCACTTCGAACTGGAAGACGGCCGCATGCCGATCGGCGGCGTCAACGGTCGTGCGCTCGACGACCGGTGTTTCGAAGACCTTCAACCGGCCGCGATAAAAGCCAAGGTTCGTTCGCAGCTGGGGCGCACCGTGATCGGCCGCCGGATCGTACACTTCGTAATACAAGTACAACGTCTGATCGTGCCTGACGATATGCGTCAGGTTTGGCACCAGTTCGACGCCGTCCCTGGTGAGCGGGCTCGGCGTTTTCCGTCCCGCCACGCGCTGAAGCTGCGTGCTGAGCACCACCGAACTGACTTTCACCGGCGCCTGCTTCAGTTCGGGGACGAGGACCGGCGCCTCGAACGTTCCCATGCGGCCTCCAGCGTTCTCGCGAACGACAATCTTGATCGAGAAACGGCCGGGCGGGAGCGTGACACCCGTTTCGTAGAGGACTTGTCTGGCGGCGAGGCCGTCCGCGCTGGCCGGCGGCACGGTCAGCGTGTCGCGAATTCGTCCCACAGGAGCGCCGCGTTCATCTCTGACGAAGCCGGCGACATCCAGCGTCACCTTGTCGGTTGATGCTGGAACCGCCGATCCCGGCACCGCGAGCGCGATCGGGACGTAGTACTTGTCTGGCGCAAGTCTGAACCATCCGGCCGTGACGAATACGGGCACGTCGGTCGCGGGAATCGGTGTGCCCAGCTGCTCCTGCAACAGGATCTCTCGATCGCTTCTGGCGGTGTGGGCGAAGTCGCGATCCGCATAGTAGCCCTGCTTCGCCTCGACTCGCAGATTCGAACGAGTCCGGACGCGGACGGTCAGACGCCGGAACCGCCCGTCCTTGTTCGTGTTGGTGCTCGAGAATCCGAGGATGTAATACGAGGAGATGTCCCGCTCGACCTTTGCGAACGCCTCACCAAAATCGTTGGTATCCGTGAAGGCCGTTCCGCCAGTGTCCGATGCCAGCGAGGTCAACGTTTCCTGCTGACCGGCGAGCTCACCGAACTGGCCGGCCACGGCGCTTCCGGTAAACGCGGCTAGTCCGCCGCGGCTCCCCCGGCTCGCAGCGCCGCCCGGAACGACAGTCTGCAGCCCCCGGGCGTCGACCGGATAGATCGCGACGTTGGCGCGCACGGCCGCATTGACCGCGGCGCGCAGCTCCACCTGATTGTCGGTGCCGCTCCGCTGCATGCCGGAACTGAAGTAGATGATCGCCTTCTTCTGTTGGATCGGCCGGAGCGCCTCGGCCAGTGTTTTGAGCGCCCGCAGGCGCACGTCGTTGTTGAACGTGTCGAGCTCCTGCGCGCTCTGATCGACAGCCGTTGCATCGTCGGTTGCGGTCTGCGCTGCCTCGTCGGTGGACGCCGTGCTCGAGTCGACCGTCGCGAACGCGGTGCCGTCGGTCGCTGAAAATGCCGACAACACGGCATGCAGGCGCTCCTTGCTGCTCGTAAAATCGCTCAGCACCTGCAGCGTCGAATGAATCGCCGCGACCGCAACGAGATCGGCCGGCGTCATCTGACCGTCGACCCACTTCACCGCGCCGTCGACCGCCTTCTGAACGTCCTCCGGCTGCATCGAGCTCGTGTCGAAAAGCAACGTCAGGAGACGATGGCCGGCGACTTCGTCAGAGGTCAAGGGGTGTGACGGAACAACGCCTGCAGGAACCGATGATGTGTCGCCGGCTGCCGGGACGAATGGCGGTGGCGTCCGGCCGGCAGCAGCCGCGCCCGCGAGCACCGATGCGCCCGAGATTGGTAC
>QHWF01000313.1 GCA_003222455.1 Acidobacteriota bacterium | reverse complement strand
CAGGTCGCGCACGCCAACCAGCGCCTCGCCGATGATGATGCTCGCCAGCCCCCAGACAACCATGCCGATGCCCATCTGCACATCGGCAAAGCCCTGATACTGCGCCAGGAGCGCGCCGGCCAGCGCGATCAGGCCGTTCGACAGCGCAAGGCCGAGGACAATCATGTTGTCGACGTTCACGCCGAGGGCGCGAATCATCTGTGCGTTGTCGCCGGCCGCCTGCATCGCGGTCCCGAGATTGGTCCTGAAAAACAGATACAGGGCCGTTCCGACCACCACGGCGGTCGCGAGTGCGAGCGCCAGGACCGCTGCGTCGCGCGCGCTGACCTCCCAGCCAAAGACGTGCACCGCGCTGGTTCCGAGCATCGATATTGCCGCCGATTCGGCCATCGACGCCAGCGTACGCTCCGACAGCATCGGCAGGTTGCTCTTCCCCATGATGTGCAGGTTGAGCGAGTACAGCGCGGTCATGACCAGGATGCCGGAGAGCAGCCCGTTGATCCGAAACCGCGTGTGCAGGATCCCCGTCGTCGTCCCCGCGAGCGCACCCGCGACAAACGCCGCGGCCGAAGCGACGGCCGGGTGCACGTGCGCGATCACGAGCACCGCGGCGACCGCCGCACCGAGCGTGATCGATCCGTCGGCCGTGATGTCGGGAAACTCGAAAATCCTGAAGCTGATGAACACGCCAAGCGCCAGCAGCGACAGGATGAGCCCGATGGTAAACGCGCCAATCACCAACAACATGCTTCCGCCTCCGAATTGTGCTTCATGCTCGGCGAACGTCACGATTGAACGCAGAGGCCGCAAAGGACGCAAAGAAAACAACAGTATTTCTTAGCGGCCTTCGCGGCCTTTGCGTTCCACGGCGGCGTCGGTCACGAACACGCTTTTAAAACCCAATGACTCGTTACCCGCCGGCGATCGGCCCAATCCAGCACGCACCCCTGACGAGCTCGCTCTCTCCGGCGCCCGCAGCGCCGCGGTCGTCGTGCAGCAGGTGCAGAACGCCGAGCAGCTGATCCGCCTCGAACAGACCGGTCACTGTCTCACGGAAATCGATGGGTCCTTTCCGGATCGGACGAAAACGAAATGCGGCCGCATGCACGTGTCCGGCGCAGTCCGTTC
This sequence comes from Acidobacteriota bacterium, assembly GCA_003222455.1. Classification (GTDB taxonomy): domain Bacteria; phylum Acidobacteriota; class Vicinamibacteria; order Vicinamibacterales; family CAVVIG01; genus QHWF01. The sequence goes on along the minus strand of QHWF01000313.1, from coordinate 4,047 downwards.
CCATCGGTCGCAACTGACCGTTGCAGCGTTCGGGATCGCCGGCGGCTGTTCGGGTCACCACACCGGCAGCGAGCGCGACGCTGCGTGCGAACGCGGGCTCGGCAGTGAACGCCAGGCGCGTGCGAATGTGAGGATGCGCGAAAAAGTCGTCCTCGCTCGGTTGTGCCGGCGAGCGCCGGAGCGCGCCGCCGACGAGCCCCGCCGCTTCCGCGACGACAACGATGCCCATGGACCGGGTCCCGATGGCATCGAGGCAGTTCGACACAAGCCGGGAGAAACCGATCGTGCTGCCGGGTTCGAGCGTCTCGAACCGGATCAAGTGCGAGAATTGCCCTTCGCACGCAAGGCAGTAGAGCATGCGAATGTCCGACGCCAGCGCACCCGACGCCAGCAGGTAGTCCGGAACATTGGCACCGTCCGCAGGTTGATAGGCGGTGGCGCCCGCTACTGACAGGAGCTCGCCGAACCGCATTCGGCAGTCGGCGAAACTCTCGCCAAACGCACCGACACCAACGACAAAGGTCGGCGTCGTCGATTCCAGGCTGAAGCAATGCTCGTCCAGGAAGGCACCGGCGGAAAGCGGATTCGTGTTACCGACCGCCCGACAGGTCAGTGGCGCAGCTCCGGCGAGCTCGTAGAGGTCGAAGCCGGTGCCGTCCTGCTCGATTCGCCGAGCGGGGCGGGCGCGCAAGGGATCGGTGACGTCCTGGCGGACCGGTTCGACCAGCAGCTCGGTCAGGCGCGTGATCCGCAGCGACATGCTCACGGCCTTCGACGGATTGACGACGTAGAAGGCGCCACTGACGCGGGCCAGCTCTTTGTGAAACTTGACCAGGACCGCGATGCCGGCGGAGCTGAGGAAGCTCAAGGCCGAACAATCAAGCCTGACGTGATGATGGCCTTCGCGCACGACGTCGGTCAGGGCGCGATCGAGATGGTCGGCCCAGTAGCCATCGAGCCGCCCCACTACGGCAACGTCAAGGATTCCGTCGCTGGCGATGCGTGTGATCTCCATAATCCATTGCTTTCGCTGGCAGCCCGTCCGAGCAATGCCGTCCTGCTCACCACGGAGGACACGGAGGACAGGAGGTAGAATCCTGTTCAGGATTGAAACTCCGCGTCCTCCGCGTCCTCTGTGGTGGCCTCTAACGCCCGATGACCTCGTCCGCCCGCGCGACGGCCGCCGGCGACACGATGGCCATGCTTCGCGCAGCCGTCAGGTTCACGATCAGCTTCGTTTCGGCGAATCCGACGAACGGCATGCCGGCCGGCGATTCTCCGCGCATCACGCGCGCAGCCAGCCGCGCGGCTTCGCGGCCGCTGTCGTAATAGTCGCGCGCGATCACCGCGACGGCGCCGCCCCGGGCCGCACTGGTCTGAAACCCGAAGATGGGAACCCGGGCCCGCTGAGAGGCTTGTGCGATGCTCGCAAACGCCGCCGCGGTCAGATTGCCCGGCAGCTGACAGATGGCATCCACGTGGCTGGCGACGAGCGCCAGCGCGGCTTCTCCAACTTCACTCGTCGAGTTGGCCGCGATCGCTCTCAACTCCATCCCGGCTGACCGCGCCGCGCTGGCCATCGCCTCTCGCTGCGACACCATGTTGACTTCGGCAGGCACGTAAACCGTGCCGAGCACGTGCGCGCGGGGCAGATACGTGCGCAGCAATGTCAGCATTTCGTCGTACGCGCCCATGAGATACACGCCGGCGACGTTGGGCGCGTGTGAGCTCGCGCTGACGCCGGCGCCGGCGGCAATGGGATCGGACACGTAATTGAAGATGATCGGCACCCGCTTCGCCCGCTGCAGCGCCGCCTGAAGCGTCGGCGTCGAGAAGGTGATGAGCATGTCGGCCCGGTCTGCGACCGCCGCGTCGACCAGGGCGCTCACGGTCGCCATGTCACCTTGCGCATCCTTGATCGTATGGTCGAAGTCGCGGCCTTCGACCAGTCCCGATTCGCGCAGCCCGTCGAGGACGCCCGACTCGGCCTCTTCGACATCAAGGATGCGATTCAGCTCGATCATCGCGACGCGCCACTTTTTCGTCAGCGGCCGCTGACTCCCGGCGCTGGTTTTCGCCGTTGCCGGCGCCGCCTTCCGCCGAATGCCGGAGTCGTCGACCACGATGTTCGCGGCCTTCAGCACATCGTCGGGCACGCGCCACGCTTCCTTGAGACCTTTCAGCACCGTCGTGTTGACCGACAGATATGGTGGGACAACATCCAGCACGTCGCGGATCGGGATCTTCGTCATGTCCGCGCCTTCGAGGACATCCGCCGCCACGAATCCGCCCTGCCGTCCGACCTCGTAGAAGTCGGGACCGGCATCGAACAGCGTGCCGCGTTCGGGCGCGCCCGGCAGAATCGTGAACACCGGGATTCCCAGACGCCGGGCGATAGCGATCACCGAGTCGATTGCCGCAATCACGGTGTTGTCGCCCCCGACCCACAACGCCTGCGCGTCCCGGCCAATCAGCGAATTGATGGCGTCGGTCACTGCCGGCGTGTTGTCGGCGTTGGCCTCGAGCAGGGTGAGGCCCATCTGCGCCGCCACCTCGCGAGCTTTCTTGACGAAGACCAGTGAGTTCGTTTCGGCGGGATTCCAGGCGACGCCGATCCGCTGCAGGCCCGGGAGCATGCGGCGCGCGAGCTCGAACGCTTTGTCCACGGGCGGAAACGAACCCTGCCCCACCATGTGCGGCGGGTGTTTGAGCGGGGCGGTCCGATCCAGCCCGACGCCCGAGGCGAAGGGGTCGGCAACGAGCGTGAAGAGGTGTCGCACCTTCCCTTCACGGTTGTTGTTCGCGACGGCCTGCATCGAGGGCGTGCTCGACGTGATCACGAGGTCGTAGCCGCCGGCGGTGACCTGACGGGCGATGGCGATGCCGGTCGGCATGTCGCCTTGCGCGTTGAACCGCTCGAAGGCGATCCGGTCGCCGTCGTGAAAGCCTCGTGCCGCGAGCGCGTCGACGAGACCCCGGATCCCTTCGTCCAGCACGGGGGTGTTGGCGTGCTGCAGGATGGCGACGCGCACCACTTTGCGCCCGGCTGTCGCGGCGCGGCCGCGATCCGCCAGCAGCAGGATCGCGGATGCCGACACGATGAGGAAGATTCCAAGCGCCAGGCGCTTGACGGCATAGAGCATGATCGCGTCCGCACTCGGCCGGGTGTTGCCGGCCGACAGACTCTCCAGATTTTGTTGGAGCAGAGGGAGCCGCTTGAATCTTGGTGCGGGATCGCCTGCGTGTCAAGCCGTACGATCCGATAAGCGTCCGTTATTCGCCAATTCTGGCAGACTTCACTCAGACGTGGGGTCCGGCCACCTACACGTGGGGTCCGGCTTCAGCCGGATCGGCAGCCATCCGCCTGAAGGCGGACGCCACGATCGATTTTCACGCGCCGATCATGCGGGTTATTTCTTGACGCCGCGCTCCTGGCAGAGCTCGACGACGCAGATGGATTCGATGACGCGGTTGGGCGGTGGGACTGGGAGACCGCGATCGGTCATCAGCTTGCGCAGCAGCGCGGCCGTTTCCGCCCGGTTGACGGCCGACTGGACGCCGACACGGACCAGGCCGTCGGCGTAGTCGATCGCCTGCCACGTGTGGCCCGCCAGCACCGACACGTTGTTGTCGGTATCGCGGCTGCCGCCGTCGCGCTGATCGAGCTTCGCGCCGCGGTCCACCAGCAGCTGGACGGCTTCGTTGCGCCCCTTGAGTGCGGCGCCCATCAGCGGCGTGCGGCCCTCGCGATTGGCGCCATTCGGATCGAGACCGAGATCCAGCAGCATCCGGATTGCGTCGACGTTTTCTTTCGGCGAACGCTCGTAGGTGACGCCTTCGACCCAGCCGATACCGGCCGACGCCGTCAGCGCGGTGTCGCCGTTGTCGGTCGCCATGAACGGATCGGCGCCGTAGTCGAGCAGGAGCTGCATGAGCGCGGTGTCGCTCGACTGCGACGCGCGGACGAACGGCGTGGCGCCCGCCTCGTAGAACCACTGCATCGTGAAGATGGTCCGCGTGAGCGTGTTGTCTTTCGCGCGCGGATTC
>QHWF01000312.1:5818-9973 GCA_003222455.1 Acidobacteriota bacterium | reverse complement strand
CCAGCCGGAGGCAGCACGCGATTCACGATCACTTCAGCGACGCACATGCCGCATTGCTCGATTGCCCTGATCCCGTCGTCCGTCTCTGCCAGCGCCAGCATCTCAGCCAGGGTCACCCAATGGAACGTCGTCCGCCGCTCGTCGCGCAGCGTGTCAACCATCGCCCGTGCCTGGCCGGCGAGCGACGCAATGAGACGGTCGGCCGCTTCCAATCGCCGCATGCCGGCGAAACGGTCGCGCACGATTCGGTGCTCTTCCTGCAGATCGTCCAGCACCTGCGCAACCGCGACTACGGCTTCAGGCGACGCCAGCAGGCGCAAGGTGTGACCGGTCGGCGCCGTGTCGACGACGACGAGGTCGTAATTGGACGCGGATCGCGTAGGAGCCGTCGAAGGCACAGGCCGCGAAGATGGTATGTGACCGGGATCGACGGTGCGGTCAGACGATCGATCGGGCTCGATGCGGGCGAGACGCGCGATTTCCAGCAGGCCGATCAGCTCGTCGATTCCGGGCAGCGGCAGATCGAGCAGGGCCTCCACGTCGCTCCGATCGAGCCAGGTACCGTGCTCCAGCACGTCTCCGAGCGACCCGCGGTGCCGGTCGAGCCAGCGCGCGAACGCCTGTCGCGCGTTCAGTTCGACGGCGTGAAGGCTGCCGCGCCCGCGCGTTGCAGAGCCGCCGGTTGTCGCGGAACCGGGGCGCGCCGCCGTCACCTCGATCGCGCGCGGCGATGAAGCGAGGCGGACCGCCAGGGCATCGCCCAGCGAATGGGCGGGATCGGTCGACGCGAGGAGGACGCGCGCCCCACGCGCCGCTTCGATCACGGCTCGCGCCGCAGCACACGTGGTTTTTCCCACGCCACCCTTTCCGCCATAGAAGACGACATCCGGCTGGCCAGCGTAGGGTCGTCGCAGGCGGGTCGCTGCTGGTGAGCTCGTGGCTGGTGCGGGTCGCCGGGTCCCGCGTGTCGTGATCAGTCCTTCGACTCGAATGTCTCGATCTCGACGCCCGCGATTCTGTCGTGCGGGGACATCATGAGGGGTCCCTGCTGCGATTTGATCTCGCGCATGCGCGCCAAAACGTCGCTCTCGATCGCTTTGAACTGGGCCTCGTCGATTTCGCCGAGCTCGAGCCGCATCTGCGCCTCGAGCAACTGCTCGCGCAGGGCGCCATCGTCCTGTATCTCGGCGTCCACGGCGGCGACGATTCCGTCGAGCACGAGGCGGAGGCCGCCGAACATGAGGTCGTCCAGGATGAACATGTTCAATTACGCGCGTTCCAATTTCAGCCGGATGTTGACGAAGTTGTACGGCGGCCACGGGCCGGTGTATTTGAACGTCAGCTTGTCGAACCGTCCGGCGATCGATTTCACCTTCGCGTCGAACGCGGCTTCCTGGTCGCGCGAGATGAGGAAGGCGGCGTTCATGATCATCTTGTCGCCAATGGGCTTGTTGATGCGCGATGCGACCGAGACTTCGCGGAGCTGATCGAGAATGTCGGCGACGTACCGCTCGGACTGGGCCTGCAGCGCCGAATCGATGAGACGCCCGTACTGCATGCGCGCGAAATACGTCGGACCTTTCTGGCCCGAGATCTCCTTTTTCAACCGCCCGATGTCCTCGTCGGCGGTCTCCACCTCGCGGATGGCCTGATCGCGGTCCCACAGGACCTTGAGGCCGAACTCGAGCTTGTTCTGCATCTTGTTCAGCACGTCGCCGAACGCCCCGGCGGCCGATCGCAGGAGCTCGACGATGTCTTCGCGCGTCTTGAAAATGGTGCCGAACGACATCGGGATGACCGTGTGCTCGCGCATCACCGTTTCGTTCACACGCTCGTGAGCCAGCACGTTCTCGCGCGTCGAGTCGAGCATCTCGAGCGGCGCATCGGAGACCACCGCGGCGAGCGTCTTGAAGTGCACGCTGTACACTTCGGACGGCTCGGTGCCGATCCCGATGGAACCGAACCGGAGGGGCTCGCTCGACTCGATGATGCAGTACACATACTTGCCGCGGCTCGCGGCAACGCCGGCATCGACGGGTGGGTAATGCCCGCTCTGCAGCGTCTTGTCCGGGCGGCGCCGTTCGGATCGGCCGACTTGCCGCGGCGCTGCCTTGCCGGCGCGCGCGCCGCCGTTCGGGCGAGGGTCGGGTTTGCCCGATCGAGCGGCGGGTTTCTTGCGAACCGCCTTGATCGGCACGGCCCCGCGCCCACGGTCGGGCCTGGACGCACTACCCGATAGTTTTCGCATACTTGCCGCTCCTGCGAGCCTTCTTGTTCGCGGTCGAGTCGAGGACCCGGCGGATTTCCTTCACCAGATCTTCGGGAAGACACGGCTTGGTCACGAAGGCATCGCAGCCTGCCTTTTTCGCACCCTCGGAGATGCCAGCCAACGCATGCCCGGTCAGCGCCACGACGGGGATCGTCGCGGTCCGGCTGTCGGCTTTCAACCGACGGGTCGCTTCCCATCCATCCATCACCGGCAGCGACAGATCCATGAGAATGATATCGGGCGCCGCGTCCACCGCCCGCTGAAGCGCCTCCATCCCGTTCTCGGCTTCAACCACCTCGAAGCCGGAGAACTCGAGATATTCGGTGTACATTTCGCGCGCGTCCGGGTAGTCGTCGACGAGCAGCACGCGCGGTCGGTCAGGTTTCGTTTCCGTTTCGTGGTCCGGCTTGTTGCTCATTTCCGTCCCTTTGTTGGCAGTATCAGACTGAACGTCGAACCCTTGCCCAGCTCACTCCGCACCGAGATGCGGCCATCCAGCATCTGCGCGAGTCGCCGGCAGATCGACAAGCCGAGACCCGTGCCTCCGTACGGCCGGGTCGGGGTGTTATCGAGCTGGCGGAAGTCTTCGAAGATTTTCTCCTGATCAACCAGTGCAACGCCGATTCCCGTGTCGGTGACGGCCAGTTCCAGTACCCGTTCGCGCGGATTCGGCCGGGCGCTGACCGTCACGCTCCCCTGGTGCGTGAACTTCAACGCGTTGCTGAGCAGATTCAGGAGAATCTGCTTCACCTTCTGCCGGTCGCTCCACAGTGGGGACAGGTCTTTGGGCACATCCACCGTGATCGACAGCTTCGACCGCAGAATGATCGGCTCGAGCTCGGCCTTCACCTCGCCGACGAGCTCGGGCACCTGGAACTTCGACATCTGCAGCGGCATGCGTCCGGCTTCGATCCGCGAGATGTCGAGAATCTCGTTGATGATCGTCAGCAGGTGCCGGCCGTTCGATTCGATGCGCGAGAGCTGCCGCTTGATCGGTCCATCCACCGGCCCGGCCACGCCCTGCAGCAGCATCGACGTGTAGCCGAGCATCGCATTCAACGGCGTCCGGAACTCGTGCGACATGTTCGCCAGGAACTGCGACTTGAGCGCCGACGCCTGTTCGAGCTCGATCGCCTGCCGGCGCAGCAACTCGTTCTGCTGGGCGATATCCGCGGTGGCCGCCTGAATCTTGCGCTCGAGCTCGTCGGAGGCCTGCTTCAGCTGCTCGTACAGGCGCGTCTTTTCGAGCGCCTCCCGCCGGTCGTGGAGAATCGTGACGACGGCGGTCAGTTCGCCATGATCCGACAGAATCTTGCCCGCAATGGCTTCGACCGGCATCGGCTCGCCCGTCCGCGCGTCGAGCAGCCCGATCTCGCCGACGCGGCGCCGATCGGCGCTGACCAGCATGCCGGCAATGAACGAGGAGAAGTGCGCGTCGTTCGCCTGCACCCACCGCTGCTCGATGGCGCTGGCGTTTCTGGGGATGGTGAACAGCCGCTCGGCCGGGTCGTTCATCAGCGACGTCGCCCCGGCGGCGTCGGTGACGACGATCGGGTCGGCCACCGAGTCGATGATCAGGTTCAACCGGTCGCTTTCCGCGCGGGCCTGGGCTTCGGCCATGCGCATCTTGCGGTAATTCTCTTCGATCTCTTCGCTGGCCCGCCGGAGATCCGTCACGTTGCGGAGGATCGACACCACACCGCTGCCGTGCCTCGGGTCCTCGGTGATCGTGCTCAGGAGCTCGAAGACCAGATCCGATCCGTCGATCGGGTTGACGAGCAGCAGCTCGCGCCGCGCCGCGCCGGTCTCCTCCATCGCCTTGCTCGACAATGCCGAGGACAACAGCATGTTGTTCATGCGGACGGCACCGCGCCGGCCTTCGCTCT
>QHWF01000312.1:0-5587 GCA_003222455.1 Acidobacteriota bacterium | reverse complement strand
CTCCTCGGAGAATCCGGTCAACCCGAGCGGCTCGAGATGAAACGACGCGTCCTCGAACGGCGTGGCAGGACGCCGCTTGCGATCGGTCGCCGAGTGCGGTGCGGCAAAAAACATCGGCCGGCGCTCGACGATCGCGGTCACGAGCGGATTGTTCCAATCGTCCAGCGACACCGAGAACGATGCCGCCCCCTTCACCCCGTACGCGCCAACGACCATCAGCGACGGGTCGGCAACCGGCCGCACCAGACAGAGCGAACGAGGAATCCCGAGGGTTTCATGGAGCCACTGGAGTCCGGCCTGGGCACACTCCGCGAGGTCGGCGCGGCTCACCAGCGCTTCGAGCAGCCGGAGCCGCGCGGCGCTGTCGATTTCGCCGTCGGTGGAGCCGGGCTCGCCGTCCTCGCCAAGAACCGCTACGCTGACGTACGCATCGGAACCCGTCCGTTCAGTCTGTGGCCTTCGGGCGGCGCCGACGGCTACCAGCGGGGCGGCCGGTCGCGCCGGACGCGAGCTGAGCCTTGAGGGCGGCGTTTTCAGCAATGACTTCCTCATACCCCATGCCCTCGATCGCCGGCTTGGACACTGGAGGCACCTGGCCGACCGCCTCCGAGTACTTCAAATAGGTATCAATCGAGGCCACGACGACGCGGGCTTCGACGGTGATCAAGTCAATTCCCACGAGCGACACACGCACCCAGGCATCGATCACGATCCCTTTGTCGAGGACGCGATCGAGGACGTCGATGAGACTGGAGCCGCCTGGTGCTCGTTCAACCGGCATCGAAGGCTCCTCGAGATCGGAGGTCCGGCCGCCGGGCCATCACTTGATCACCGGCGCCGTCCGTCGCCGCTGCATCGAGGCCAGTTGACGCTCGAGCACCCGGACCTGCTTTCGCAGTTCGTTGTTCTCGGCCGACAGCACGTGCTTCCCGGGCGACAAATGACGGTCGAACTTCCACCAGTCGAGGCCGATCTGCTCCGCCTTGTCGATGGAACAAATCAGCAGCCGAATGCGAATCGTGAGCAACTCGACGTCGACCAGCGACACGCGGATGTCGCCCGCGATGACCAGCCCTTTGTCGAGGACGCGATCGAGCACGTCGACGAGACCACTGGGTCGACCGTGCCCTTCCATCATGGGCGTCGGCATACAGTTCGGTACTCTCTATGGCTGGCGGCCGCTCGCTTTATAGGACTGTTCGAGCGAAGAACGGCATAGTGGAGCAACGATAATGCCACCAATCTCCACAGTATTTGGCAAAAAACCCAGCCGGGCTGCATTGAAGCCCGACAGTACCGCGTATCGATTTCTTACAGCCTCAGCAGGTCCACCGGGCTATCGATCACACGATCGGCCGGCACCAGCCGTTCGAGCGGAAACCCCTCGAATCCGAACCCATACCGTGCCAGGCAAATGGCCGCCGGGGCCGCGCGCGCGGTTCGCCAGTCGACCTCCGAATCGCCGACCAGCAAGGTGTCTTCGAGGGAGATCGCCGCGGCCGATGCAAGGTACCGCAGCCCACCGGGATCGGGCTTCCGCGGCCACTCGCCATCGCCGCCGACTACTGCATCATCTGAGAAATAGCCCGACAAAGAAAGCCCATCCAGGATCCGCCGCGTCGAGGCGAGCGGTTTGTTCGTCAGCACGCCGAGTGCGGCCCGCGACCGCAGCGACGCGAGGACAGCCGGCACCCCCGGATAGGCCCGGGTATGATCCAGCAGCCGGCGGCTGTAGATGGCCAGATAGCGGTCGAGTGCGTCTGGCGGCGGCGTCCGGCCGGCGGCGGCGAAGGCGCGCGCCACGAGCGTCGCCGCGCCATCGCCGACCATGCGGCCGATCAACGCTTCGGTGATTGGATCCGCGCCGCACGAGGCCAGCAGCTCGTTCGCCGCGTCGGCAATGTCTTTCCGCGAATCGACCAGGGTGCCATCGAGATCGAAGACGAAAAGTCGGAACGGCACGGTTCCTCGGACGCGCTACGCAATCAGCTGACGCCCTGGAACGCAAAGGCCGCGAAGGCCGCTAAGAAATGCATTACTTCCTTTGCGGCCTTTGCGGCCTCTGCGTTCAATCGTGACGTTCGTTCGTGGATGCAACATATTCCGCGAATGACGTCGGCGTCTCCCAGACCTTCACGCGCACCACGGGCAGACCCTGTGCGGCGGCGTAGTCGAAGATGAGCTTCGCAATCCGCTCGACGGTCGGATTGCTGTCGGTGAGGTAGACCGGTTCGCCGAGTTGTTGCAGCGCCTTGACCAGCGGATCGTCGTGCCGCAGGAGCATCTTGTGATCCAGTTCCCGGTCGATCCACGACTTGACGATCCGCTTGATATCGGTGAAGTCGCAGACCATGTTGCGGCTGTCGAGCGAGCCCGTCCGCACTTCGATCTCAGCCAGCGCATTGTGCCCGTGCGGATGCTTGCAGATCCCGTCGTAGTCGAGCAGGCGGTGCCCGTAACAGAAGTCGATGTGTTTGGTGACGGAATACATCTGGTGATCTGGTAATCGGATAATCTGGTAATTGATTGCTCAAATCAGCGGATGGTTGCTGATTGAATTCATTGTTTGATTCGGAGTACCGGGCGACAATACCCCCATCCAATTGCACAATGGCGCAATCGAGTCACCAGATTATCAGATCACCAAGTCACCAGATGGGAACTGCGGTTCTCCTGTCGGGTGGATTGGACAGCGCGGTGCTGCTGGCCGACGAATCGGAGGCGCGCGACGTGCAGCCGGTGTACGTCAGCGCCGGCCTGGCCTGGGAGCACGCCGAGCGCATGATGCTCGAACGGCTGCTGTCCAGCGGCCGTTTTCACGCGCGGCTGCCTCCACTCGTCTCGCTGACCGTGGACATGCGTGACGTCTACGCCTCTTCACATTGGGCCGTCGAAGGCCGGCCCCCGGCCTATCACACACCGGACGAGGACGTGTATTTGCCCGGCCGCAACGTCATTCTGCTCGCCAAGGCGGCGGTCTACTGCGCGACGGCGCACCTCGATCGCCTCGTTCTCGGAACGCTCGCGCACAATCCATTTCCCGACGCCACGGCGGACTTCCGCCTGGCGATGGCCAGGGCGTTGTCGATTGGACTCGGGCACTCGCTGGAAATCGACGCCCCGTACGCCGACAGGGGCAAAGCCGACGTGATCCGGCGCGGCGCAGAACTCGGCGTCCCGTTCGAGCTCAGCCTCTCGTGCATGAGCCCACGGGGTCTGACCCAGGGGTCCGATCCAGGAGTCAGACCCCTGTTCACACCGCAGCACTGTGGCACCTGCAGCAAGTGTCGCGAGCGGCACGATGCGTTCGTCGCAGCCGGAATCCCCGACCCCACGGCCTATGCGGACCAGCGATACGTACAGGCGTAATCCGCGTTCAAGCCTTCGGCACGCGTGGGCTTCAGACGCTGCCGCTCCGTACCTCGCGATCGGAGCGGCCTTCGCGTGGCTGTCGCTGGGTGTCGCCGCGCAGACGCCCGACTGGCGGCTCGACGATCTCCTGGCCCGCGTTGGCGAACGCATCGAGCAGTACTTCACCCGCGCCCAGCGCATCGTCTTCGTCGAAAAAACGACGATTCAGTACATCGGCGCCAACCTGACGCCGTTCGGGTTTGCCCGCGTGGTCGAATCGGAGGTCCGGGTGGAGTCGAACCCGGTGGACGGCGACGCAGACGGCTCGGCTGAGACCAACGTGCTGCGGGAGCTTCGCAAGATCAACGGACACACACGGCGCACGAACGACGACCCGAACAACTGTCTCGACCCGAATCCCGTCTCGCCCGAACCGCTCGCCTTTCTGCTTCCTGCGCGGCGTGGTGATTACGAGTTCATGTGGGTCGGATACGGCAAGGGAAAAGATCACAGCCGGGCGATGATCGATTTCCGGGAGATCGGAAGCGGAAAGCCCGAAGTCAAGGAACGGACCGACAGGGGTGAGGGATGCTTCAGCATCGACCTGCCGGGGCGCGCCAGAGGCCGAGTGTGGATCGACGCGTCGACGTACGAGGTCGTGCGCGTCGATCAGCGGATCACCGGGTTCGTCGATTTCCGGCTGCCCGATCCGAAGTCCCGGCGTTCAGGACTCGACGATCGGGGAGTGCTCGAGAGGTTCGATATCTCGATCCGATACAAGACGGTGCCGTTTCGCGATCCCGAAGAGATTGTGCTGGTGCCGGAATCGATCGACACGCTGATGGTCGTTCGCGGGATGCAGTCCTACCGCATGAAGCAGGTCTTTTCGGAATACCGGCGATTCGTGACCGGTGGGCGCGTGGTGAAATGAGGGGGAACTAGCAGGTCGCTGAAAAAGGCGCCGACCTGAAGTTAAAACTGAAAAGCCAAAACAGAAAAGTGCGATTTTCCGCCTGCTTTTAACTTTTCTGTTTTAACTTTTCACTTCAGGCTGCGTTTTTCAGCAGCCTGCTAGAACGTCCCCCGCTCCGCGGCAACGATGCGGTTCAACGTGATGGATCCGTCGCCCGTCCGGAGCCGCACGAGACGGCCACCCGACCCGAGTTGTCCGCGCACGCTGTTCCTGCCGATCTTTCCGCTCACATTCGACAGCGTGACGTCGTTCATGTGGATGCCGCCGTCGCCGGTATGAGCATCGAGCTCGGCGTCGAATGGCTCGGGCAGCTCCAGCGTGATTGAACCGTCGCCTGTCGTGATCTCCCAGTCCGCAGCCGGCGAACTGCCGTTCTTCGCCCGAACCGTCACGCTGCCATCACCGGAGCGCGCATGCACGGTCGTCAACGTGCCGGTGACGACGACGCTGCCGTCGCCGGTATCGACGTCGAGGGACCCCTTCACACCATCGAGCCGGATCGAACCGTCGCCCGTATGGGCCCTCACGTCTCCACCGAGATCGCGGCCGCGAATGCTGCCGTCTCCCGATCGAAGCTCCAACCGGCCCGTGATCCGCTCCACGGTAATCGAGCCGTCACCGCTTCTGGCCAGGAGGTTCGAGCTGGCCGGGGCCGAGACGATCAGTCTGGCGGAGCGTGAATAGTTGAAATGAAGCGCGAAGCCGCTCGATTTCGGAACCTTGGCTTCGACCGTCACCTGGTTGCCGCGCTGATCGCTCCGGATCTCGATGGTGGCGGCGGCTTCCTTCGTGACGGCGCGTTTCTCGATGACGACTTCGACGTCGGGCTTGTCCCACGCGCGGATCTCGATGCCGCCGTCGAAGGTGTCCAGATTGAGATCCGGCGTGCCGGACGTCGTGAAATGTTTGGTCTCGCGCTCGACGTACTTTCCGCTATCGGCGCCGATAAGATCGATACAGCCTGCCGTTGCCAGCAGAGCCGCGAGAGCGAGTGCAGCCGTCATTTTCATAAATCACCAGGTTCTGCGCTCTAGCCCCGGGAGCGTGTCCGACGAACCGAGGCCGCCTTGGAACGCGAAGGCCGCGAAGGCCGCAGAGAAATCCTGTCTTACTTTGCGTCCTTTGCGACCTCTGCGTTCGATCGCGATCTCTAGCAGGCTGCTGAAAAACGCAGCCTGAAGTGAAAGTTAAAACAGAAGGGTCAAAAGCAGGCGGAAAATCGCACTTTTCTGTTTTAGCTTTTCAGTTTTAACTTCAGGTCGG
>QHWF01000311.1 GCA_003222455.1 Acidobacteriota bacterium | reverse complement strand
CGCGATGACGGCCGACTGGCCGCGCGCCGTGCTGCTGATCGGTGTGACCGCCGCGCTCACCTGGGTGAACGTGGTCGGCATCCGGCAGAGCGCCTGGGTCGTGAACGCCTTGACGATCGGCAAGCTGCTGCCGCTGGCGCTGTTCATCATCGCCGGACTGCGGTTCGTCGTATTAACGTGGGGCTCCGCCCCACACCCCGGCTCGGTCGCTCGCTGGGACCCCGTCGCCCCGCTCCGCTCGCTCGCGGGCGCGCTGACCGCGCTGCCGCCGATCTCGCTTCGTCAATTCTCCGCGGCGGCGCTGCTGATGATTTTCGTCTACGGCGGCTACGACGTCGTACCGGTCCCGGCAGGCGAGGCGCTCGATCCACGGCGTCACGTGCCGTCGGCGCTCATCATGACGATTCTCGCGGTGATGACGGTGATGACGCTCGCTCAGGTGGTGGCGCAGAGCGTCTTGCCCGATCTCGCCGCGCACAGCACGCCGATGGCTGACGCGGCGGCGCTGTTCCTCGGCAGCGGTGGCGCGCTGTTGATAGGCGCGGGATCCGTTGTGTCGATGACCGGCAACAATGCCGGTCAGATCCTGACCGGGTCGCGGATGCTCTTCGCGCTCGCCGAACACGGCGAGCTTCCCGCATTCTTCGGCCGGGTGCATCCGCGCTTTCGCACCCCGGCGAACGCCGTCCTGTTCACGTCGATCGTGGCGGTGACGCTCGCCCTCAGCGGATCGTTCGCGAAACTCGCGGTCGTGAGTGCGGTCGCCCGGCTCGTCACGTACACCGGCGTCGCCGCGGCGACGCTGCGCCTGCGATCGCCGCAATTCGCCACCGTCGTGAAACCGGCCACGTTTGTGGCGCCGCTCGGTCCGCTGGTCCCGGCACTGGCCATGATCGTGTCGCTGGCGATCGTCGCCGGTGCAACGAGGGAGCAACTGCTGGGTGGCGGCGCCGCGCTGATCGTCGGGGCGCTGCTGTTCTCGAGTCAACCGAGCGGACGGAGGGAACGGTAACGGAGCAGATGGAGGGAACGGTAACGGTAACGGAGCGGACGGAGGGAACGGCAAAACACAGAGAAACAGAGCAACGGAGGAAGATCCGACGGGTTTTCTCCGTTTGGCTCCGTTTCTTCGTTGCTCTGTGTTTTACCGTTCCCTCCGTCTCCTCCGTTAACTCCGCGGGATCGTGCTGTTCCCTCCACTGACGACGACACCGATCCGTTCGCCGCTGGCGGGGGTGTAGGCGCGACTGTGGAGTGCCGCGAACGCGGCCGCTCCTCCCGGCTCGGCGAGGACGCGCGCACCGTCCCACAAGACATTCTGGGCCGCGCGAATCGATGCGTCGCTCACCAGCACCACGCGATCGACATACTCTTGCGCAATCGGAAACATCAGCGCGCCGACGCGTCGCGGGGCCAGCGAATCGGCCGCGATGCTGCCGGTTGGGGCATCAACGGGCGCGCCCGCCTGGAGCGCCGCCGTCAGCGTCGGCGCTCCTTCGGGCTCCACGCCAATCACACGGATGCGTCCGGCGTAAAAGGCCGCGATTCCACCGATCAGTCCGCCGCCGCCGACGGCAACCAGCAGCGTATCGATTGAGGGCGCCTGTTGGCTCATTTCGAATGCGAGGGTTCCCTGGCCAAGCAGCGTTTCAATCTGATCGAACGCATGGATGGGCAGCGCGCCCGATTCGGCCGCCCGGATCTCGCTGGCGGCCAGGGCATCGGCATAGCGCTCGCCGACGACCGTGAGCTCGGCTCCGCACGCGCGGATGCGCTCCATCTTCGCAGAGGCCGAGACAGCGGGCACGAAGATCCGGGCCGGGACCCGCCGTTTCATCGCCGCGTACGCCACCGCCGCACCATGATTGCCGCCCGAGGCCGCGACCACGCCCGCGGCGGGCACGTCGCGCGTCAGCAGATGCGTGAACGCGCCGCGTGCCTTGAACGATCCGGCGCACTGCAGCAGTTCGAGCTTCAGCGTCACCCCCGGATGGGAGAGACCGAGGTCCTGCCCCTCGATGTCAATGACCGGCGTTCGGCGGATGTACGGTTGGATGATTGCGTACGTGCGCTCGATGTCCTCGCGACTGATGTTCACGTTTCAACTCTCAATGTGCTGGGAACTAACGCCCCAGCGTGCTCGCAACTGACGCCGCAACGTGCTGGGAACTGACGCGGCAACGTGGCGGGAATTGACGCAGCAACGTGCTCAGCTCAGCGCGACGTGGTGCAGCGTCAGATCCGCGGATCAGCCGAGCAGCCGTTCGAGCTCCTCCGGATGCACCGCGCGCGTCAGTGCATCCCTGCGGTCCACCAGACCATGTTTCACGAGATCAGTCAGCGACTCCTCGAGCGTGAACGATCCCTGCTTGCGCGTGATGGTGATTTCCTGGTGCAGGTGATGGACGGCGTTCTTGCGCACGTGCTGGCGTGCGCCGTATCCCACCATCAGCAGCTCGGCGGCCGGGACAAGTCCTCCTCCCGTCTTCGGCATCAGCGTCTGTGTGAGCACGGCCGCGAGCGACATCGCAAGCTCCTGGCGGATCGTGTTCTGGCGTTCGGGCGGAAAGGAGTCGGCAATGCGGGCGACGGTTGTCGCGACGTCGGGCGTGTGCAGGCTCGAGAAGACGAGATGGCCCGTTTCACCCGCCGCCACGGCAATCTGCATCGTCTCGGCGTCGCGCATTTCGCCGACGACGATCACGTCGGGCGCCTGCCGGAGCGCGGCACGGAGCGCCGTCGGAAAATCGGGCGCATCGATGCCGATTTCCACCTGTTCGACGACCGAGCGCCGGTGCTGATGCTCGTATTCGATCGGATCCTCGATGGTGATGATGTGGCGCGCGTCGCGACCGTTGATTTCGTGTACGAGCGCGGCGAGCGTGGTCGATTTGCCCGATCCGGTGGGACCGCCGACAAGCACGAGTCCCCGCGGCAGGCGGCTGAGCGCCTCCACACCGCCGGGCAGGCCGAGCGATGCCAGGCGCGGCACCATCGAGGGCAGACGTCGAATGGCGGCTGCCGGGCGGCCGCGCTCGTGGTGGAGGTTGATCCGGAACCGGCCCAGGTCGGGCGTGCGGAACGACGCGTCCGCGATGCCGGCAACTCTGTACATCTTGCGCGCGTGGGGCGGCAGGACGAGCAGCACCGCGTCGGCGATCTCCTCGCTGCCCAGCGGTGCCTCGAGCAGCGGCGTGATGACGCCGTCTACACGCAGAGACGGAGGCGCGCCCGCGATCAGCAGCAAATCGCTTGCGCCGCGCTCGACGACGTGCTCGAGCCACGAGCGCAGGCGGGCGGTCTCGTCGTGAGACGGCGTGGCTCGCGGCAGGCCGGCGTTGAGCTCGGTCACGAGCGCGTCGAGATCGTCAGGGTCGCTGTTCACGTCGGTTCAGATTCCGTGCTTTTACGAGTCCGTCCCGGTAATCGACACAGAGGAGGCGGAGGTGAGCTCATGCTGGCTCTGTGCACTGTCTAGCCGAGCAGCGGTTCGTTGAGAAAGCGCGCGAGCGGCGCGACGCGACGGAACACGGTGATCAGCGTGCGGTAGAACCCGGGACTCGTAGCCAGGGCCGGCGGGAATTCGCGGCCGGCGAGAAATTGCCGGAACTTCAGGAACTCGGCGGCGTCGTGATCCTTCGGGAACCCCCGCGGGACGCGCTGCAGGCGTTCGCCTTCGAGCTGGCCAACCTGCCGCCTGAAGGCCGGCGATTCGACGATCGTACGCAGGCGTTTGACATTCGCCGCGATATGTCCGCGCACCGCCAGCAACTGCGGCATCGGCGGGGCGTACATCCCGCCGCCCACCCAGACCTCCTCGGGCGAGACGTGGAAATACAAGCCGGCGCCCTCGTGCTTCGCCAGGCCGCGGGTCGGGAATACGGCCGCGACGTGCGTCTTGTACGGCGTTTTGTTTTCGGAGAAGCGCGTGTCGCGATAAATGCGGTACAGCGACACTCTGGGACTTGCCACGAGCTCGGGCGCGAACGCGCGGAAATCGACGCCGAGCCGCTCGATGATGACGGTCATCGGCTGCCGGACGTGAGCCTCGTAGTCGTCGCGGTGCGCGTTGAACCACTCGCGCCGGTTGTTCCGTTTCAGGGCCCGCAGAAATTTCAACGCGGCCGGCGTGAAGCACGGCGGGGCGGCCGGCATCTCAGGTCCCTTACGGTCGCGGCGGTTGTGCCGCACCGCCGGGCTGCGCCAGAAAGTCGCGGATCAACGTGTTCACTTCGCCGGGCTTCTCGCGGGCGATCCAGTGCGTGCCGTCCGGAATACGTTTCACCGTCAGTTTCGGTACGAGCTGGTCGAGTCCGTTCAGATTCCCCGTGAGGAGCGCCGTGTCTTTTTCACCCCAGATGACCAGGGTGGGCACCCGGACGACAAGTGGCGGCGGCGCGGCGGACGGAGGCGAGGTGCCATCGGGGACCTTCGCAGGAGGCGGTCCCACACCCGACGCCCGGTAGTAATTCAGACCGCCTGTGAGAGCGCCTGGCTGCGACCAGGCTTCAACGTACGCGGCCGTGTCCACGTCTGACGGATTCGCGCCGAGGACCGCACGCTTCAGCCAGGCGTACGAATTCTCCGACAGGAGCGCTTCCGCTTCGGCGCTGCGGAACATCAGCATGTATTGACTCGCCTGCTGTTGCGCCGGATTCTCGCGCAGCTCCCGACCAAAAATCGTCGGATGCGGCGCGTTGAGGATCACGAGCTTGTCGAGCGCCTGCGGATGCTGGGCCGCGAACACCCACGCCACGACCCCGCCCCAATCGTGCGCGACGAGCGTGAACGTGGAGCCGCCGCTCGACTCGAGCAGCCCGGTTGCCAGCGCCTGCACGTCCTGCACCAGATTCGGCATCTGGTATGCCGACAGCTCCTCGGGCTTCGACGACAGGTTGTAGCCGCGGAGGTCGGGCGCCACCACCGTGTGATCGCGGGCGAACTCGGCGAGCTGGTGCTTCCACTCGTACCAGAATTCGGGGAAGCCGTGGAGGAACATCATGAGCGGCCCGCGCCCGGCGCGGACGTAATGGAGCCGCACACCGTTCACGTCGGCGTACGCGTGAGCGAGCGTCGGCGGATTCGGCTGCCCTTCGGCCGACTGGCCCGAGCCTGACGAAGAGCGGCCGAAGAGGCCCGCAACCGCGACGACCGTCAATGCAGCCGTGGCGATGGTGCGAATCACCGCCGTGCCGGCGCGGTCGCCATCATCGCCGCCATCCGCTCCTGCATTTGACGGGTGAGATGGGGCACGATGCCGAGCATCCGCTCCATGAGCATGAGCTGTCCGCGGTGGTGCATCTCGTGCTCCTTGGCGCTGAGGAACATCTCGAGCCGCGTCCTGGACGGCGGCTGCGCACCCGGCGGCAGTTTCACCTCTTCGGAAAGGAACGATTCGTCCACGCTTTCGAGGTAGGACGCGAACGCGTTGCCCTCCGACTCGAGCAGGGCGAGCAGTTCCGCCTTCGAGCGCGGCTTGTTCTCTTCAGCGATGAATTCCTGGAACAGCGCGCCGAAGTTCACCGTGCTCATGTCGGTGATCTTGTTGACGTGAACGTGCGTCTGAAAATGGGTCGCCACGCCGATGTGGGCGAGCATCTGGGCCACCGATCGTGTGTCGGCCACGGGGCGGAAATCGTACTTGTCCTCGGGAATATCCTCGGCGATGCGAATCGTGTTGGCGCGGACCGTCCGGAACGCTTCCGCAAGTTCCTTACCGCCGTAATACGTCATGGTCGCTCCTTTGAGATTGCAGATTGCAGAATTCAGATTTCAGATTGAGATGTCAGATTGAGATGTCAGACCAGGATTTTAGATTGTTGAGATCTCAGACACTGCCCGAGAAGTCTCCAATCGAGATCGCCAATCTGCAATAAAAATCTGAAATCTACAATCTGCAATCTACAATCTTGCGGGGACGTTGTAAAGTTGCGTCGCACCATCTGACGATCGAACAGGAAGTGGACTGATGAAGGCCAGAGAAGCCGTGTCGCTTGCCGTCCTGCTTTCGTTGTCCGGCTCGACATCATCTCATCCGGCGGCCGGCGCGCGCGCGCAGAGCGCCCGCGACGGCCGGCCAGCGTTCACCGTCGGGACGGCGACCGCCCAGCGCGGCCAGAAAGCGCTGGGTGTGCTGAACGTGCCGGCCGGCGTGGACGCCGGCTACGACATGCCGGTGGCGGTGATTCATGGCGCACACCCGGGGCCGGTGCTCGCCGTGGTGTCGGGCGCGCACGGTTCAGAGTACGCGTCCATCGTGGCGGTCGAGCAGTTGATCACCAGCGTCAGCCCTGCCGAGCTCTCCGGGACGCTCGTCCTGCTTCCGATCGTCAACGTGCCGTCGTTCGAGCAAATCGTGCCGCACGTCAACCCCGTCGACGGCAAGAGCATGAATCGCTTCTACCCGGGCAATCCCAGCGGCACGCAAACCGAGCGCGCCTCGCACGTCATCACGAAAGCGGTGGTGGAGCCGTGCGATCACCTCATCGATCTCCACGGCGGCGATCTCGACGAAAACCTGCGTCCGTACAGCTACTGGACCGTGACCGGCCATCAGCAGCAGGACGCGGTCTCGCGTGCGATGGCCGAGGCGTTCGGCCTGGCCTATATCATCATCTCGACGGACCGTCCGAAGGATCCGA
>QHWF01000276.1 GCA_003222455.1 Acidobacteriota bacterium | reverse complement strand
CGTAGTTCTTTTCCGAGTCGGCCAGCGGGCCGGTGACCTGGATGTCGATCGGCGCCGGCAGGCCAAAGTTCAGGATCTGGCTCACGATGTCCGCCGGCTGGGCGAAGAACTCCATGTCGGGGAACCGCTTCGGCAGCTCGTCACGCAACCGCTTCAGGTATCCGGCCGTCGGAGCGTGCGGCGTGTTGAGCGAGACCAGGATTTCGCCGTCGGCCGGGCCGACCGTGACACTGTCGCTGAGCGCCAGATTGATCGAGTTCGGCACGCCGATGTTGTCGATGATCGCCGCGAGCTCCCTGGCAGGGATCACCTGGCGGATGTAGTCCTCGACCTGCTGGAAATACCGCTCCGTCTCCTCGATCCGGGTCCCCGCGGGCGCCCTCGCATGAAGGCGCAGCTGCCCGGCATCGACGGTCGGGAAGAAATCGCGCCCGACGAACGGGTACAGGAACAGCGAGAGCCCCGCGAACACGAGGAAGATGGCGATGACCGTCCGCGTGTGCGCCAGCGCCCAGTCCAGGACGCCCTCGTAGCGGTCCGTGAGGTTCCGGAAGCCGGCCTCGAAGCCATCGGAGATCCGTCCGAAGAGCGACCGCCGCTTCGCCGTGTCGTGGGCCGCCTCCCGGCTCTCTCGTGCGCGCGCCTCCGGCGCCAGAAGGTACAGCACCATGGTGGGGACGAGTGTGCGCGAGAGGAAATAGCTGGCGAGCATGGCGAAGACGACGGACATCGCCAGCGGCGCGAACAGCGCGCCGCCCACACCACCCAGGAAGAGGATCGGCACGAAGACGATGCAGATCGAGAGCGTCGCGACGAACGCGGGCGTGGCCACCTCGGCGGCGCCGTCGAGGATGGCCTGGCGCAGCGGCTTGCCGAGCTCCAGCTGGCGGTGATTGTTCTCGATCTCCACGGTGGCGTCGTCGACGAGGATGCCGACGGCGAGGGCCATCCCGCCGAGCGTCATCACGTTCAGCGACTGGTGCAGGATCTTGAGCATGATGATCGAGGTCAGGATTGACAGCGGGATCGATGTGATCACGATCAGGGTGCTCCGCCATGACCCCAGGAACAGCAGGATCATCAACCCCGTGAGGGCGGCCGCGATGGCGCCCTCGCGAACGACGCCCATGATCGCGGCCCGGACGAACAGGCTCTGATCGAACAGGAAGTCGACCTTCAGGCTCGGGGGCAGGCCCGCGAGGATCTTCGGCATCAGCTGGCGCGCGCCACTGACCACCGAAAGCGTCGACGCGCTGCCGTTGCTCAGGATGGGCAGCAGCGCGGAGTGGCGGCCGTCGCGCCGCACGAGGTTCGTCTGCGGATTGAATCCGTCGTGGACGAAAGCGACGTCTCCCACGGACAGGAGCGACCCGTTCAGGTAACGGATGGGGATCTTGTTCAGGTCGTTCAGGACCTCGGGGCTGCTGTTGGTCGCGACGTCGTACTCTCGCGTTCCGATCTTGGCCGTGCCGGCAGGCAGGATGACGTTCTGGGTGAGGATCGCATTGCTCACGTCCTGGGGTGATAGCCCCCGGGCGTAGAGCGCGTCGGGGTCGATGTCCACGTTCACCACGCGCACCTTGCCGCCGTACGGCAACGGGACGGCGGCGCCCGGCACGGTGACGAGCTGGGTGCGGATGAAGTTGTTGCCGAAGTCGTTGAGCTGCTGCTCGGGCAACACGTCGCTGCTGAGGCTGGCCAGCACGACCGGCACGCTGGCCGCGTTGTACTGGATGATCAGCGGCGGAAAGATACCGGGCGGCAACGCGCGCACGATCTGCTGCGCCTGAGCGTTCACCTGGGCGATGGCCGCCTCGATCGGCACGCCGGGATGGAAATACAGCCGGGTGACTGCGACGCCCCGCAGCGACACGGACTCGATGTGCTCGATGCCACTGACCGTGGTGGTGAACGCGCGCTCGCTTGTGGTGACGATTCGATCCTGCATCTCGGTCGGCGACAGTCCGGAGTAGTTCCAGATGACGTTGACCACGGGGATGTTGATCGCCGGGACCGCCTCGATCGGCACGCCGGGATGGAAATACAGCCGGGTGACTGCGACGCCCCGCAGCGACACGGACTCGATGTGCTCGATGCCACTGACCGTGGTGGTGAACGCGCGCTCGCTTGTGGTGACGATTCGATCCTGCATCTCGGTCGGCGACAGTCCGGAGTAGTTCCAGATGACGTTGACCACCGGGAGGTTGATCGCCGGGAAAATGTCGATCGGCATGGAGACGACCGAGACGATCCCCAGCACGGCGATCAACAGTGCAAGGACGACGAACGTGTATGGCCGGCGCAGCGCGAGTCGGACGATCCACATATATGTGCGTTTTCTGATGGCCCGAACCGGGCTAAAGTCACGAGTTCGAATTCTGGCGGGGTTGGCAGGGTGGACGGGTCACCGTGTAACCTGCGCCGCGGCTGCGGCGTCTAAAGACGGTCGGGAGGCGCGGCGCCACCGTCAGGACGTCTTCAGAACGTGTACTGGAGCGCCGCGTAGTAGAAGTCGCTGTCCTTGTCCTTGCCCGTCTCGTTGATCAAGTCGCCGGTGAAGAAGCGGCTGTAGCCCGCATAGCCGAGGAGGTGACGGGTGAAGTTGTAGGTGGCATACACGTCGGTCTGGGCGCCGACGTAGCGGGCGGTGGTGCCGGTTCCCGGCCGCAGCACGCCACCACTCTTGTTGTAGAGCGCGTCATGATCGGAGGCTCGCCAGAAGAAGTACTGCTGAAGCGAAAGCGTCAGGCCCTGCATGGGGTTGATGCTGACGCCCGCGTTGGGAGTGATGATGTTCTGCCGGCCGATGTAATCGATGTACCCCAGGTACGAGTGGCCGTTCGGGTAGAGCGGGTTGAACGTTCCGACTTTCCCACCTGGCCGGTCGTCTCCGCTCGCGTAGTCGAACTCGATGTAAACGCGGGGGGACAGACGCGGGACCGGCAGCGTGTAGCCGAGAACGCTGGTGAACATCGAAGCCCCGATGTCTCCGCGGCCCACCGCCCCGAACTGAGCCGCTCCCTCCACTTCGAAGTCCAGGCCCGTGGCGCCGATCTTGCCGAAGACGCGTCCCCCGAGCGTGTGTCGATGCTCTCGCCCGAGGGTGCCGTTGAAGCTGGCGGTCCTGTTGTTGGCGTCCAACCAATAGAGGTCCAGATTGATGGGCAGGGAGTGAAGTGGCACGGTGGCGAAGACGCGGTACTTGTCGATCACCACGGACTGTGTCCAGAACGGCGTGATGGTCCATCCGGCGATCTGGCCGATCGCGGCGCCGCCATCGAAGCTGCGAGGCACTTGCGAGAAGTCGCCCGGCCCGACCAGGCGTTGGGAGCCGAAGATCAGCTCCTGACGGCCCCCGCGTAGCGTCATGCTTGCCTGCTGGCCAAGGGGGATCATGACGTCGGCGAAGCCGTTCATAAGGTCCAGCTCGTCGACGTACGCGGTCGTACGGCCGCCCACCAGGTCGCGGTCGAGCGCGAATGAGCTCCTGCCCTCGGCGAACATGCGGAAGTAACGGGTCACGTGGAGGTCGGCGCTCAACCGATATCTCGAGAGCAGATACCCGTCGGATTGTTTGGGCTCCGAGTTGCCGAAGAGGTACTGTCGAAAGTACTCGCCGCGCTCCCGAGCCTGCCCGCCGAGGGTCAGCCAAATGTTCTGATCGGAACTCAAGGGGATGAACTTCAGGCGGTCCCAGAAGTCGTCGGTCTTGTCGACGTCGATGCCGCGCAGCACCGACCAGTCTTCGTTGAATCGTCCAGCCGATCCGATTTGATAGGCGGGCCGCTTCGGGTCGCTCGCAGGCTGACCGGCCTGTGCCCAGGCGAGAGGCACGCCCTGGATCACGAAGGACAGCCCGAGCGCCACTGTAGCCAGCGAAACGATCCTCATATCAGCCTCCCGGGCGCGGCGTTGGGGAGTCGGACCCGACGAAGGTAGGGTAGACGCCCTCCGTCGAGGACACTAGGATTGGCGATCACATATGGGCAACCACGACGGGCGGGTGATCTGCATCGTAGACGACGATGCGTCATTGCGTCGGTCGCTGAGCAATCTGCTGATGTCGGTGGGCTTCCGCGTCGAGACGTTCGCATCCGCGGAAGCCTTCCTGGAGTCGGTCCGTCGAGACAGCATCGGCTGCCTGGTGCTCGACGTGCGCATGGACGGCATGAGCGGCCTCGACCTCCTGCGACATTTGGTCGCCACGGGCTCGCACATTCCTGCGATCATCCTGACGGCTCACGCAGACGACGAAACACGCCGGCTATCGCTCGAAGCCGGCGCCGCGGCGTTCCTCGAGAAGCCCTTTCGGAGCGCCGCCCTTCTGGACGCCGTACGAGCGGCTCTCTCGTCGGCGTGATGGCCCTGTCCACATTCGTCGCGAAGGGCGGTACGCTCATCGGACACGGGAAGCGCTCGAGTGCCCTGAACGAGCTCCGCGGTCCACATTGAGGGACGCCGGATGCAACGCCATGTCGCGCGGTTCGCAGTCGTCCGATTCGGCGTCGCCGTCCTCTCCGTGACCGTTGCCGTCATCGTGGCGCTGTGGCTGCGACCCACGGTGCTGGCGGGCGCTCAGCTGTTGCTCGTTGCCGTCTTGATCACCGGCTGGGTTGCCGGTCTGCGACCGGCGCTGGCGGCCTGGATATTGGCCACGCTGGCCGTCGCCTACTACTTCACCCCGCCGTTCGATTCGGTGCAAATCGACTCCGGCGAGATGCCGCGTCTTCTGATCTTCACGCTCTTGGCGGCGTTCCTGGCCACGCTGAGCGCTGCACGACGCAGGGCGGAGGACGCCCTCACCACGGCGCGCGAGCAGTTGGAGGCGCGAGTTCGCGAGCGAACATTGGAGCTCGAGCGGGCGCTCGCCGAGGCCGTCGCTGCGCAGCACCGATTCACGGATCTCGTCAACTCGGTCGACGGCATTGTCTGGGAAGCCGATGGGACGATGCGCCAGTTCGCGTTCGTGAGCGACCAGGCTGAGCGCATCCTCGGCTATCCGGTCGAACGCTGGCTATCCGAGCCGACATTCTGGCAGGGTCACCTCCACCCGGACGATCGCGAGTCGGTGTTGCGATTCCGCGAAACGGCGAGCGCCGAGAAGCCCGACGGCGATTGCGAGTACCGCATGATCGCCGCAGACGGCAGAGTCGTGTGGCTGCGAGACTTGGTCACGGTGGTGCAGGACGGTGACCGCCCAATCCGGTTGCGCGGCGTGATGGTCGACATCACCGAGCGCATGCGGACGGACCACGACCGTCGATGGTTCGTCGAGGGTATGGATCGGGTGAACCGCGCGATCCAGGGAACGAACGACCTCGAGCAGATGATGAGCGATGTTCTCGACGCGGCGCTGTCCATCTTCGACTGCGATCGCGCGTGGCTGATGCATCCCTGCGACCCCGAGGCCGTTTCTCACGAGGTCAAGATGCAGCGCACGCGTCCTGAGTTCCCCAGTCTCCTCGGCGTGGGCGACGAGGTGGCGATCGATCCGGAGACGGCCGCGATGTTTCGTGTCGTGCGGGCGTCCGGTGGTCCTGTCCAGTTCGGACCGCACTCGGCGCACCCGCTGTCGAGCGAACTGGCGCAGCGCCGCCGGGTCAAATCCAGGATGGTGATGGCGCTCTACCCGAAGGGTGAGCGGCCGTACATCTTCGGCACCAGCCAGTGCTCGCACGCGCGCCTGTGGACACCGCGAGAGGAGTTGCTGTTCCTGGAGATCGGCCGGCGCCTCGAGGATGCGCTGACGAGCCTGTCGATCTTTCACCGTCTGCGTGCGAGCGAGAAGCGCTATCGCCACATCTTCGAGTCGACCGGGGTGTCGATCTGGGAACAAGACTTCTCGCGCATCAAGGTCGCGATCGATGATCTGAAGGCCGCAGGGGTGCGCGACTTCCGCGAGTACTTCGGTACGCACCGCGACTTCGTCCGGCAGGCTGCCCAGATGGTGAGCATCGTCGACGTCAACGATGCTTCGGTCAAGATGTTCGCGGCAGGGAGCAAGGAGGAGCTCCTGGCGTCCCCGAACAAACTCTCTCTGCCCGAGACCCGAGAAGCGTTCGTCGAAGTGCTCGTCGGTATCGCCGAAGGCCGCACCTCGCTGGAGGCCGAGACGACTGTCCAGAGTCTGAAGGGCGAGCGGTTGACCGTCCTGTTCACGCTCACATCTGCTCCGCCGTCCGCTCCATTCACGAGCGTGCTCGTGACCGTCATGGACATCACCCAGCGCAAGCGCGCTGAATACCTGACGGGACACATGTTCGAAGCCTCACCTGATGCGGTCTACATCGTCGGAAGAGACTACAGATATCAGCGCGTCAACGCGGCCTTCGCGCGGCGTTGGAGGATGCCGGGCGACAAGATCGTGGGGATGCGCGTCGACGAGCTTGCGGGTGCGGAGCCATTCGAGGAGACGTACAAGCCCAACCTGGACCGATGCTTCGGGGGAGAAGAGGTCAGCTTCGTCGGCTGGTTTCCCACGCCCGCCGGCCGCCAATACCTCGCCGCGACGTATTCTCCGCTGCGGCCGGATTCGGCGCGGATCGAGGCCGTGCTCGCGATCACCCGCGACCTCACGGACCATGCTCGGGCCTCGGAAGCGCTCCAGCAGGCGCAGGCGGAGCTCGCCCACGTGGCCCGCGTGACGACCCTGGGCGAAATGGCGGCGTCGATTGCCCACGAGGTCAACCAGCCGCTTGCCGCCATCGTGGCCGATGCCAACGCATCGCTCAACTGGCTGACGGCAGCCACGCCCGACCTCGACAGCGCCCGCGAGGCACTCCACGCGATCGTGAAGGACGGCCACCGGGCGGCGGACGTGATTCAGCGGATCCGCCAGCTCGCGACGAGGACCGGTCCGCACAAAACACGCTTGGACGTCAACGACGTCATCCGCGACGTCGTGCCGCTCATAGGCACCGAGGTCAGAAGCCATGCGGTGTCGTTGCGACTGGACCTGGCGTCTGCGCTGCCCCCTGTCCTGGCCGATCGTGTCCAGCTGCAACAAGTGCTCATCAATTTCGTCATGAATGCGATCGAGGCGATGGCGTCCGTCGCGGACCGGCCACGCCAGCTCGTGATTGGCTCGCGACCGCACGACGCTGGTCACGTGTCGGTCGACGTGCATGATGTCGGCGTTGGGATCGACCCGAATGGCATGAGCCAACTCTTCAGCGCCTTCTTCACCACCAAGGCCGGCGGCATGGGTATGGGGCTGTCGATCAGCCGCTCGATCATCGAAGCGCACGGCGGACGGATCTGGGCGACACCGAATCCGACGCACGGCGCCACCTTCCATTTCGCCCTTCCGAGGATGCCATGACGCCGGATGCGCCCGTCGTCTTCGTCGTCGACGACGACTCGTCCGTTCGCGACAGCCTCCGGAGACTCATTACCTCCGTCGGGTTCATCGTCGAGGTCTTCCCGAGCGCTCAGGCGTTCATGCGCGGCCGCCGCCCCGATGCGCCGGGATGTCTCGTGCTCGACGTGCGCCTGCCGGGTCTGAGCGGGCTGGATCTCCAGCGCGAGCTCGCCGACACGGACGCGGCGCTGCCGATCATCTTCCTCACCGGCCACGGCGACATCCCCATGTCGGTGCGGGCCATGAAAGCCGGCGCGGTCGAGTTTCTTACGAAGCCGTTCCGAGAGCAGGATCTTCTCGATGCGATTCGACACGCGATCGAGCGTGACCGCTCGCTACGCGCGGAGCGTCAGGAAGTCACCGAGCTTCGTGGCCGCTGTGATTCCCTGACCCGCCGCGAGCGCGACGTGCTGGCGCGGATCGTCGCAGGTCTTCTCAACAAGCAGATCGCTAGTGAGTTGGGTACCAGCGAGGCCACGGTGAAGGAACAGCGCGCGCATGTGATGGCGAAGATGCACGCGGGCTCTGTGGCCGATCTCGTCCGCTTCGCCGCGCGGCTCGGAATCACCCCCGCCGGCAGCGGCTCGAACCCGCCGAAAGTAGGGTAGACCCCGACCCGACCAACGTAGGGTAGACGCTTCCCGCCCGACAACCTAGCCTAGCAGTCGATGGATTCGATTCCGACGGTCGAGGAACAGCGACAACGCATGGGCACGCACGATACGCCAGTGATCGCCGTCGTGGACGATGACGGATCGCTGCGTCGCTCGCTCAAGAATTTCCTGCGGTCGGTGGGCTTCCGAGTCGAGACGTTCGCCTCGGCGGAAGAGTTCTTGACCTCCGCCCAGCGCGAGACCACCGGTTGCCTCGTCCTCGATCTGCGGATGGCCGGAATGAGCGGCCTCGACCTCCTTCGGCATCTCGCGGCCGCGCACGTCCGCGTTCCGGCCGTCATTCTGACTGCTCATGGGAACGAGGGCAATCGGCGATCGTGCCTCGAGGCCGGCGCCGTCGCCTTCATCGACAAGCCCTTCCGCGCGGACGCGCTGCTGGACGCGGTCCAGACGGCTCTGCGCTCGCATGGTCAGCGGCACGGAGGATAGAGATGGCTCTTCAAATGGCTCTCGATCCCGAGACGGCTGCCGTCGCTCATTCGCGGCGTGCAGACCGGGACCTCAACCTTCTGGA
>QHWF01000275.1:3730-11228 GCA_003222455.1 Acidobacteriota bacterium | reverse complement strand
CCGGCAGCGCCGGCTTTGCTCGCTGCGCGCGCGGCGGAACCAGGCGCCAGCCGTCCTCTTCCTCTTCCTCGTCCTCGTCGAGAAGGTCCTCGTCATCGTCCGGCAACAGCGCCTCGATCTCCACGTCCTCCGGACGAACGCCCGGCGCGACGAGCGGAATCGATTGCGCTTCAGCGGCGAGGACGACCGCGAAAATGTGCTTGCAGATGTCCACGTGGTCGACGAAGTACGGACAACTGCACGACGCGCGGATCACCTCGTCGCCGGTCTCGAGCCAGACCGTGTACGACGCCGTGCCGCGGACCAGCGCCTGGATCACGCCGTTCTCGATCGACAACGAACGCACCGCGCCCGATTGGAAATAGGAAGACCCCCGCACGCGAGACGTGTGCGAGATCGTCTTGCCGATGGACTCTGAGACGCGCATCAGGACGATCGTACTCGGCAGGCGCGTTTCCACACAATTCCGGCCACGCGTCGAGTGGGAACCGCGTGAAAAGCTAAAACTGAAAAGTCAAAACTGAAAACTCAAAACTGAAAACTTAAAACCAGGCCTGCATTTTCGACTGTTTACTTTTAGGTTTCAGTTTTCAGTTCAGGTCGGCGCTTTTTCAGCGACCTGCTAGGAGCGTCTCCGACTAACCGACGCCGCCACACGGCACGACAGTCAACGCAGAAACGGCAGAACGCGCAGAACAAAACCCGGTTTTCTCTGCGGGGTTCCGCGAGTTCTGCGTTGATCGTCGTGGCTAGAACGCCTGTCGCTCGACGGAACGGACGCCGGGGACCGGAGGACGCATCCTGTTCGCCGGCAATTGCGCCTGCGCGTCAGCCCTGCCCGCCGACGGCGATCCGCCCAGCGAATAAACGCGTCCACCGGGATCCATGTATTCCAGATTCAGGCTGAAGCCGAAGGCGCGAAGCCGTTCGTCGAGCTCGGCCCGTTGCGCCACGGGATAGTACTCGGTGTGCACGACGACGTAGGTGACGCCGACCTGTTGCAGCAGTTGCACGCTGGTCTCGTCGGGGAAGTTCGCCAGCGCCTCGTACAACATCCGGTCCATGATCGGGATCACGCGGGCGGTGCCGTGAATCGTCTTCTGCCAGTGCGCCATCGAGTGAAGCATGTACGTTGTCTGCGATACGGTGATCGGCACCTCGGCGACGACGAACGGTTGCGGCCGGCCGGCGAGCCACCGTTCCGCGCCGGGAAACTCGATGCGAAAGGGTGTGACGCCGAGCGGGATCATGGCGAATTCGAGCACGAGCAGCACACCGAACGTGACCCCCGCCCGCCGGGTGAAGCGCGCTCCACGCCGCGCCACGAGCCGGTCGAAGCCGATCCCCGCGAGCACGGCGACCGCGAGCAGACCGAGCACGGTGAATCGTGACGTCGCGCGGACGAAATTCAGGCCCGGCCACGTGTAGATGAATCGCCAGAGCCCGAGACGCCAGTACGGACTGGGTGGCGCCAGCGAGACCCACACGCAGAACGCCGCAATCAGGCCATAAGGAAGAATCGGATCGCGCCGCCGGATGGCGGCCCACCGCGCGATCAGACGGCCGCGCTCCTCGAGACTGAACGGCACGCGCGGAAGGACAAGACATCGGATCCCGAGGATCGCCGAGCAGACAACCCACACGCGAACGGCCGATCGTGCCGTGAAGACGACGTCGTCGGTGATCCTCCAGCGGACTGGCGCCAGCACCGACACGGCGATCGCCGCTGCAAGCGAGACCAGCCACGCCACCTGATCGTCGACTGCGACCGTCGATCGACGCCAGAAGATGGCGACGAGGGCGAGCGCCAGCGGTACATAGCCGGGGAACAGCCACGCCGTGGCGGCGGCGTTGACGTCGATGTTCGTGATGAATGGACGAATCAGCGTATGCAGCGGCGTCGGCGACGCGAGAAAGCTTTCCGGCGCGGTGCGCCAGTTGCCCAGCGTGCTTCCGCCGAGAAGCGTCTGCTGCACCGACCGGTACTGAACGAACACCAGGACTGCCGGCACGACGAGCAGCAGGCCAGGCAGGCCCAGGTCGCGGATGCCGCGAATGAGGAGCAGGGGCTCGCCAAGGAGAACGCGTGACGCCAGGAGAAACGCGACGGCGACGCCGAGGAACACGGCCCCGTGGCCGCTCGTCAGGGCCTGCAGCGTCGCGAACGCCACGGCCAGCCGCACATCGAGTGGCCGCCCCTCGTCGAAGTATTTGTGCAGCGACGCGAGGGCGAACGGAATCCACTGCACCGCGCCGACGTGAACCTGGATCGTCCGCATGAACCGCGGCGGCGCAAACGCGAAAATCACACCGCACAACGCCGCGGCCGGGACGCTCAACCCGAGGCGGCGGCCGAGCACGTACGCGCCAAGGCCGCACAACGCACACGACAGCAGCGCGGCGACATTCACCGCCAGGATCAGATTGCCGGTGAGCCACATGACCGGTGCAGCCATCAGGGCGCTGCCGATCAGGTTTTCCGCATAGGCGAGTGTCTTCCGCTCGGGATACATGATGTTGGCGTCGAAGATCGAGAGCGGATGATGGGTGAACGCGTGGATGTCCCACCCGAGAATCCACAACACCTCTTCATCGTCCGGGCCGTGCGCGATGACGTTGCGGTGCGGACTCACGGAGAGCGGATACGTGAGGATCAGCGTCAGCGCGACGTAGAGCGCCGCGGCGGCCCAATATTCGGGAACTCCGGCGGCGGCCGGCCTTCGGGACGGACCCGCGTCAGCGATCGCTTCTTCGCGAGTGTTCGATATCGACATTGAGACTCGAGGGATCGATCTTATCGATCCTTTCCATTCGGCATCCACTCAGCCAGGCCGGCACCATCTGAGGCGGATGTTCGACATCGGAGGATCTGCGGCGACGAAAACACGAGCACCGCAATCGCCAGCCCCGCAGTCCTCGAGGCGCGACTTCGAAACGACGAAGAGAATCGTGATACGAGCCGATGATCAGGCGCCGACACCGTTGTTGAGCGCGCATTATATGGCGCTCATCTGTTTCCCTGATTGGAGTCATCATTGCACGTGAGTCGATCGGCGACTCGAGGCCACACGTTTTTGGGCACGCATGGCGCACGTGCCGGAACAGGGAGTCGGTCATGACACGGCGTATTCAGGCGGGGATGATCGTCACGTTCGCGCTCGCGACGAATGCCGCCGTGCCGGCACAGGATCGGCCCGACGCCGCACCGTCGGGTACGATCACCGTCACCGGTTGCGTCCAGCGCGTCGACGACTCCGGCAGCCTCGGCCCGACGATACCCGAACGGACGCCGACGCCGGAGCAGGCGGGCGCGGTCGCTAATCCTGGCGAGCCGGGAACGGGATTCATCCTGACTGACGCAACCACCGCGAACGACTACAAAGGCGCGCGCGGGCGCGCGTCGAGCGCACCACGCGCCCGCTACATCCTGATCGCCGACGATGCGGAGCTTGCCACCTATCAGGGACAACGCGTGCGCGCGCAGGGGACGCTGACCGCGCTCCCGACCAAGCCCGCCGAAACCGCGCCGGTCGGCACCAGCGGTTCGACCCAGCTCCAGTCGAACACGCCGCGGCTGAAGGTGGCGTCCATCGAGCGTGTGGCTGCCGATTGCAAGTGAGAGCTCCAAAAACCTGGTGCAGGTCGACCAAAGGTCCCGGCCTGACCGGACTTTTCCGCCCGGATCTCGCGCAATTTTCAGTCAGCCCCGCATCTGCCGGCATTGTGCTCCTGGCAGAGTCCTTGCTTTTGAACCTGTGCGCTTGGATGTCTCCGTGAATCCAGAGACCCTTGCGAATCCGAGCAATTCCTATGCAGACGCCAAACGCTCCAATCCGGATCATGGTCATCGACCACCGCGCCATCATCAAGGCCGCGTTGGAGCGGCTCGTGGCGGGCCGGTCCGGATTCGAGGTCGTGGCCGCCGCGACAACGGACACTGCCTTCCTCCCCGCGGTTCTCTGTCACACGCCCGACGTGGTTCTCCTCAGCGTCGGATCCGACAGAGATCGCGCCTTCGCCTGTCTGACGAGCCTTCGTGAGACCCCTTCGGTGCGCACGCTGCTGCTGACGGACGCCACCGATCGCGATCTGCACCAGGACGCCATTCGACTCGGGGCATACGGCGTGATGAGCCCCGAGAGCTCGCCCGACACGCTCGCGAAAGCGTTGGATGGTATTTCACGTGCCGAGTACTGGATCGACCGTGTTACGGCGGCCGCGCTGGCCCAGCCGTGGCGGAATGGTCAGGCGCTGGCAAGCGCCGGAAACGGCGAGCGTTTCGCGACGCTCACCGCGCGGGAGCGTGGCATTGTGGCCCTGATAGCGGACGGTTTGCGCAACAAGGAGATCAGCGTCCGCCTGAACATCAGCGAAACCACCGTTCGCCACCACCTCACGTCAATCTTCGCGAAGCTCGCCGTCTCAGACCGGCTCGCGCTCGTCGTCTACGCCTTCCGGAATGGCCTGGTCGCCGGCGCGCCTGATCGGTCGGCAGGCCGGACCGGCGGAACACGCGCCGTGCTGACGCTGGCGAAAGCCCCGAGCCTGGACCTGTCGAAGCGCCTCGCCTGAACGCTGCCCCAGAGGCGTGTCCGACGAACTAAATCCGGGGGGCTTCGCCCCCGCGGACCCCCACGCCTTCGCTCGCGGGGCCCCGTTGCCCCGCTCCGCTCCGGCGGGCGCGCCTGTGGCGCGCCTAGCCCGTTATGCGGCTCGGTAAAGAAACGAGTACAAGTTCTCGTTTCGAGCCGCATAACGGGCCAACGCGACCACACCGGCACGACGTTCAACGCAGAATCCGCAGAACTCGCAGAACAAAACCGGTTTTCTCGGCGGGTTCCGCGCGTTCTGCGTTGATCGTCGTGGCTCCCGGCCGCGGCCGATTCGCGCATCGCCGGTGAATGTTGTATGTCTTAGTGGTGACTTGGACCACTAAGCGATGAAAATCCTGAAGTTCGGCGGCTCCTCGCTGTCCACGCCGGCAACCATCCGCGCAGTCGGCGCCATTCTCTCGGCCGCGCGCCGTCGCGACCCGCTCGTCGTCGTCGTCTCGGCGTTCGAGGGTGTCACCAACCAGCTCCTCGAATGTGCCCGTCTGGCCGAACGCCCCGACGGCAACTATGAACAGGCATTCGAGCGCGTGGCGCGCCGCCACCGAACGGCCGTCACCCAGTTGATCAGCCGCGGCCGCGTACGGGTGCGGTCGCAGGTTGACGCGCTCCTGACCGAGCTGCGCGATACGCTCCAGGGCATTCACCTCCTGCGGCACTGCCCCGTGCGCGCCCTCGACATGACCGCCAGCTTCGGCGAGCGCCTGTCGGCGCTGATCGTGGCGGCGTATGTGAATCAGAAATATCCGGCGACGTTCGTCGACGCGCGCGACTTCGTGGTCACCGACGATCAGTTCACCCACGCGAACGTGAACTTCCGCCGGACGAATCGAGCGGTGCGCCGGGCCTTCGCGGGCATCGCCCGCCGTTTTCGTCATCGTGTCATCCCGGTGGTCACCGGCTTCATCGGTGCAACCGAAGACGGCCAGACGACGACGATCGGCCGGAACGGTTCCGATTACAGCGCAGCGATTGTGGGTGCGGCTCTCAACGCTGCCGTCATCGAGATCTGGACCGACGTGGACGGCGTCCTCAGCGCCGACCCGCGCGTGGTGCCGACGGCGTTCGTCCTGCCGCAGATGACGTACGAAGAAGCGATGGAGCTGTCGTACTTCGGCGCCCGCGTGCTGCACTCGTCGACGATCACGCCTGCAGTCGCGAAGCGGATCCCGATTGTCATCAAGAACACGTTCAACCCGTCGGCACCGGGCACCTCGATCTCGAGCCGGCGCGTAGACGATGGGAAGCTGGCCAGGGGGATTACGTCGGTCGGCGACCTTGCGCTGCTCACGCTGCGCGGCCCGGGCATGGTCGGCGTGCCGGGCGTTGCCGAGCGCCTCTTCCGCGCGCTCGCGCACCGGCGGGTGAACGTCATTCTCATTTCGCAGGCATCGTCCGAGCACACCATCTGTTTCGGCGTGCGCACCGTCGACGCCACGCGCGCCGTCGCCGCCATCGAACAGGAATTTCAGTTCGAGCTGCGCGAGCTGTTGATGGAGGTGGACGTCAAGCGCGAGCAGGCGATTCTCGCCGTGGTCGGCGAAGGCATGAAGGGCCGTCCAGGCGTGGCGGGGAAGGTGTTCGACTCGCTCGGGCGCCAGAACATCAACATCAGTGCCATTGCGCAGGGAGCGTCCGAACGCAACATCTCATGCGTCATCGACTCGGCCGACCAGATCCGTGCGCTGAACGCCATCCATCAGGGATTCTTCGAGACCCGGAAAAAACTCGCGCTCGCGGTGGTCGGCGTCGGGAACGTCGGCGGCGCCGTGCTTCGCCAGCTGCACCAGCAGCGCGATTACCTGCTCTCGAAGGGCTTCGACGTCACCGTGGTCGGTCTGGCGAACAGCACGCGGTTCGTCATCGACCCGAACGGTGTGAACCTGTTCCGGTGGAAAGACGTTCTGCAGGCGTCAACGCTGAGGATGCACCCCGAATCGTTCGCGCGCGCGCTGGCGGAGCTGGAGCTCACGAACGCGGCGCTCGTCGACTGTACCGTCGGGCCGTCGATCGTCGACGCCTACGCCGCTTTCATCGACGCCAACTTTCACATCATCACGCCGAACAAATGGGCGAATGCGCTGCCGTGGCGGCGCTACGCGGCGCTGCTCGAGCACCTCGCGCGGCGCAAGCGGCACTTCCTGTTCGAGGCGAACGTCGGCGCCGGCCTGCCGGTGGTGTCGACGCTGCGGGACCTGATTGCGAGCGGCGACGAAATCGTTCGCATCGAGGGGATTCTGTCGGGCACGCTCAGTTATCTGTTCAACACCTTCGACGGCCGCGTGCCGTTCAGCGCGCTGGTGCGTGAAGCGCACCGCATGGGGTACACCGAACCGGACCCGCGCGAGGACCTGTCGGGGATGGATGTCGCGCGGAAACTCCTGATTCTCGCGCGGCAGATCGGCTTGACGATGGATCTCGACGAAGTGCGAGTGGACAGTCTGGTTCCCGGACCGCTCGCGCGCGGAAAATTCTCACCGCGCGTGCTGACGGCGCTTGCCCGCTACGACCGGGCGATGGCGGATCGGTTCGCCCGCGCCGAGTCGCGTGGCCACGTCCTGCGTTATGTCGGGACGCTCGAGAACGGGCGTGCACAGGCGGGCCTGAAGGAGTACTCGCGCGATCACCCCGTCGTGTCGGCGAAGGGCAGCGACAATGTCATCGCGTTCACCACGAAACGCTACGCCGGCACGCCGCTCGTCGTCCAGGGTCCCGGTGCGGGCGCCGACGTCACCGCCATGGGCGTGTTCTCCGACGTGCTCAAGCTGCTGCACTATCTGCCGCGCTGAATAGAGAGATTTCAGATTGTAGATTTCAGAATTCAGATTGCCGGTGAATTGCGATTGAATTCGATTGAGCGAAGGTCACCATGAACGCAGGAGGCCCAG
>QHWF01000275.1:0-3708 GCA_003222455.1 Acidobacteriota bacterium | reverse complement strand
AATTCAATCTGAAATCTGAAATCTGCAATCTGAAATCTCATCGAGTAGTCGCCTGGCATTCTCGAAGGCCAGCCTCCGCCGCGCCTCGTCGAGCGCGAACCATCGTTTCTCGCGGCCTTCAGGCGAGGGCGATTCCGTGATTGGCCGGATCAGAAAGTACTGCACGCGCACGAGCTCCGCTCCTGACTGAAACTCCAGCGGTTCGCCCAACGGCGCGACGAGCGCGCCGTGGACGCCGGTTTCTTCCTGCGTTTCGCGGAGGGCCGCAGCTTCGGCCGTCTCGCCGGGCTCGATGTGACCCTTGGGAAAGATCCAGAGAGCGGGATCCTTCTTCGCGCGAACGAGCAGCACCGAAAGTCCGTCGCCATCGTTCCGGACGACGATCCCTCCTGCCTGTTCAATGCGCGTCAACGAATGCCTGGCCGCGATTTCCGGTTCACTAAGCCGTGGTTGCACGGCTAATTCGACACGTTGTACACATTCAGGCCGTGCAAGCACGGCTAGCGAAGCATTCTAAGCTGATTGGCATCGATCACGTCGGCATCTCGTCGGATTTCCACGGCGGCGGCGGAATCGACGGCTGGAACAGCGCGGCCGAGACGTTCAACGTGACGCTCGAGCTCGTGCGCCGGGGCTATACGGAAGAACAGATCGGCAAGATCTGGAGCGGCAATCTGCTCCGGGTGTGGGGCGAGGTGGAGAAGGTCGCGAAGGACATGCAGGGGAGCAGGTAATGCCGTCGCGATCGGGCACGAACGTCTCCCACTCCGCGATGCCGACCGGGATATCCATCTTCGGCAGGGACATCGCCAGCTCGCCTTTCTTCGCGAACGGCGCCGCCGCGTGCAGGTACACGTACGACACGGAGTAGACGCCGCTCGGACGGAAGCCGGGCCGCAGCAGCGGCACGCGCGTGCCATCCGATCCGACGACCGGTTTTGCGCCTTCGCCGGCCACTTCAACCGAAACGATCGCCGCCCCTGGCGGCAACGTGACTTTCAGAAACGGCTGCGCGCGATGACGCACCTGCAGCACCACCTCTGTCAGCGCCCGGCCCTCGGCCGTAATCAGCGTCGTCGCCACCGCCCGATCGGCGACGGCCGCCAGTACTCCTGCGTCGGCAAATCTCTGCACGTTCATCGCCAGTCCGACCTGCGCCACCGCGTTTCGCTGGTAAAGGACGGCATTTCTGGACGTGCGGCGTCTTTCGATCAGCGCCGGTCCGGCAGCGCGAACACGTAAATTGCGTTGCCGTTCTGCGGGTATTTGAGTTCGGGCGCGAGCGTGCGCGGGACCAGGCGCGGACTTTCCAGCCCGCCACGCCCCGTTGTCACCGCGATGTACTGTTTGCCGCCCGCGGTAAACGACACGGGATACCCCTGCACCGATGTGCCGAGGCGCGCCTGCCACAACGTCTCGCCGGTCGTCACGTCGAACGCGCGAAAGAGGCGATCCACGTCGCCGACGAAGCCGATGCCCCCCGCCGTCGTCAAGACACCCGTGAGGAACGACGCGCGCTGTTCGCGGCTCCAGATCTCATTCATCGTTTTCACGTCGTACGCCGCAAGCTTACCGAGGTTGCCGTCGCTGCCGGGCATCTCGAAGAAGCGGCGGTCGGCGCCGATCCCTCCGGCGCCCAGCGTCTGTTCGATTTTGCGTCCGGACATCTCCATGCACGATTGACTGAGCGGAATCACGAGCAGCCCCGCGCCGGGGTGATAACTCATCGACGGCCAGTTGTGACCGCCCTGCGTGCTCGGACATGCCTGCACCCACCGGCCGGTCTCCTGCTCGATGATGTCGGCGCGGTACGTCGGCACACCGGTCTTCGGATCGATCGATTCGAACACGTTCTGGAACACCGTTTCCCTGTAGCCGAGGAACTGACCGTTGCGGCGATCGAGCTTCCAGAGAATGCCGGGCTTGCCGATGGTGAACAGCGTTTTCTGATCCCCGACATCCACCAGGACGCGTTCGAACACCTCGTCGAGATCGAGTGACTCGCCCGGCGCGTGCTGAAAGTACCACGCGAGCGTGCCGTCCGCCGGCCGGAGTGCGACCGTCGAGGCCGTATACAGCGCGTTGTCGAACGCGGTGGTGCCGCGGCTCACGCGCATCCACGGCTTGGCCTGCGCGATGCCCCAGTAGGTGAGGTCGAGATCCGGGTCGTAGGTGCCGGCAATCCACGTCTCGCCGCCCACCCGGAACGGATCCGCCAGCTTCCCCCAGGTGTCGCTGCCCGGCTGGCCCGATCGCGCGATCGTGTTGAACTTCCAGGCCAGCTTGCCGGTCGCGGCGTCGTACGCGCTGATCCAGCAGCCGTCGTTTCCGTACCGGTCGCACCCGGTGAGCCCCTGCACGACCTTGCCGCGAATCACGATCGGTCCAGCGTATGCCGCGTAGCCCTTCGCGCGATCGGCGACAGCCGTGCTCCATACCTGTTTGCCGGTGCGCGCATCGAGTGCCACGAGGTGCGCATCGGTGGTCGCCACGAAGACCTTGTCGTCGTACAGCGCGATGTTTCGCATCGCCGCCGGGCCAATCAGCGCATACGGAGGCACGCGGTGTTCCCAGATCAATTCGCCGCTTCTGCCTTCGAGCGCCTGAATCACGTTCGCCGTGTTGGTCAGGTACATGACGCCGTCGTGGACGAGCGGTGTCGGCTCGTTCGCGCCGCCATCCTGCATCTCCCACACCCAGGCGAGCTGCAGATCCTTGACCGTGTCGCGAGTGACCTCGGTCAGCGGGCTGTAACTCCAGCCTTGATACGTGCGTCGCGCCATGAGCCAGTCGCCGGGATTGGGAGTGCGCAGCATCTCGTCGGTGACCGGCGTATAGTGCTT
The DNA here is from genome assembly GCA_003222455.1 of Acidobacteriota bacterium. Taxonomy (GTDB): domain Bacteria; phylum Acidobacteriota; class Vicinamibacteria; order Vicinamibacterales; family CAVVIG01; genus QHWF01. The sequence goes on along the minus strand of QHWF01000275.1, from coordinate 865 downwards.
CACCTCGCCCGCCACGGTCAGGCCGGTTGGTCCGTTCAGCGTGGTGATGCCGCGTCCACCGGGAGTCGCGCCGGCTGGCGTGCCGGCGCCTTGCCGTCCCGCGCCGCGGCCCGCAGCGCCCGCTTGACCGGCGGCTGTTCGGGTGACGCCGCTCGCAATCGATCCGATTGCGACCGAGGTTTCCGCAGTGAGCGCCTGCGAACCAGCCGCCGCGCCGTTCGACTGCAGGATGTAGCTGGCGATCGCGAGGTACTGGTCGACGCTGAGGCTGGCCACATTGGGCGGCATCGTGGCCGAGATGAGATCGAAGAGATCCCTGGTGGAACGCGCGCGCCACGCGTTCATGAACGTGCCGCCGGCAAGCGGCGGCGCTTCGTTCCGGCCGGCGAGATCCGGCATGTGGCAATTCGCGCAATTCGCCTCATAGGCCACGCGTCCCGCTGTGGCCTGAGCCGCCGTGAACACGGCCGGCTGCGCCGGCTGACCGGCGATGATTGCCGTCAAGGCGATTGCGGTGCATCCGCCGGCGATCAACCTGATGGCGTTGAGAGAGGTGGCCATCTTCTTTGCACTGGCGCTGGGGCCCCACCCCCAGCGCGAACTGACGCTGACACTGAGCCGCGGCGTTGCTTGGCCGCGGCTCAGTGTGGCCGCAGGCGCTTTAGCACTGGCGCTGGGCCCCCCAGCTTTTTGCACTAGAGCGAACGTCACGATCGAACGCAAAGGACGCAAAGGACGCAAAAGAGAAACGATAGGATTTCTCAGCGGCCTTCGCGGCCTTTGCGTTCCAAGGCGGTGCCGATGAGTCGGACTGACGACTACCGACTGCCGGCCGACGACGGAAACAGCCAGCCCCACAAATTGC
>QHWF01000274.1 GCA_003222455.1 Acidobacteriota bacterium | reverse complement strand
CATCGCCTTCACATACGACACCAGCCGCTCGGCGAGCTCGCGATACGTCAGGAAACGATAGTCCTCGTCTGGCACGCGCGCCCACGATCCGAAGTGCACTTCGTAGATCGCCATCGGGCGCTCCAACCAGGAGCCCGATGCCCGGCGGGCGGTGAACCAGGCCGTGTCGTGCCACTCATAACGGCTGATGTCGTGCACGACGCTCGCCGATTGCGGCGGCACCTCGAACGCCACGGCGTAGGGATCGGTCTTTTTCAGGATGGCGCCGGTGCGCGTGCGAATCTCGTACTTGTATTTCTGACCGTCGGGCAGATCCGGGATGAACATTTCCCAGACACCGCTCGGTCCCAGATGACGCATCGGGTGGACGCGGCCGTCCCACGCGTTGAAGTCGCCGATGATGCTCACCCGATCCGCCGTCGGCGCCCACACCGCGAAGTGCACGCCCGTCGTCGAACCGACGGTGATGCGGTGCGACCCGAGCTTTTCGAATGCGCGATGATGCCGGCCTTCGCCCAGCAGATACAGATCGTAGTCGGTGAGCACACGGCCGTAGCGGTACGGATCGTCGATCTCGATCACGTAGCCGCCCGCATCCGTGATGCGCAGCCGGTAATCCAGCATCGCGGGCTCGGTGATGTCGGCCACTGCGCCCGGCATTGCGCCGCCTCGGTCCGGCGACGCGCGCCCGGGGGCGATGCGCGCCGGCAGGTGGGCCTCGAACACACCAGCGGGATGCCGATTCGTCATCGCCACGAGCTCACCGGTCGGACGCACACGGACGTCGATCCGCTGCGCGGCCGGCTGAAATGCGCGCACGACAATCCCGCCGCCCTCTGCATCGACGTGCGGCCCGAGCACGGAGAACGGATCGCGATTCCGCGCCGCGACGAGCGCGGCAATGGCGGCATTTCTCGTCACGGGATGACTCACAGCCATGCCGATGATCTTATCGAGATCTGTCCGAGATTGAGATCTGTCTGAGAACAGCTGCGCTGCCCGCTTTTTTCCACGGGCGCCGGGGCCCCACCGCCTGCACCCCCACGCGGGTGCCGCGTTGGGGATCCCGCCCCGGCGCGAACTGACGATAACGCTGAGCCGCGGCTTCACATGGCCGCGTCTCAGCGGGGCCGCAGGCGCTTCTGCCCTTTACATACAGTCCTACGCAGCCGGCACTTTCTGAATCGTGATGGATTGAATCACGATCGGCTTTACGGGCTTGTCGCCGGGCTTTGTCGTGTTCGTCTGGCCGATCTTCGTCACGACGTCCATGCCGTCTACGACCTCGCCGAACACCGTGTGCTTGCCGTTGAGCCAGGGAGTGGGCACCAGGGTGATGAAAAACTGGCTACCGCCGGTGTTGGGCCCGGAGTTCGCCATAGCGAGGATTCCGGCCTTTTCGAGCGTCCGCCCAGATGAGAACTCGTCGGGAATCTTGTAGCCTGGCCCCCCGGTTCCGACGCCGAGCGGATCGCCACCCTGAATCATGAAGTTTGCAATCACGCGGTGAAAGATAATCCCGTTGTAGAAGGGTTTCTTCACCTTTTCGCCTGTTTTCGGGTCGGTCCATTCTTTGGTGCCCTGCGCCAGGCCGACAAAGTTCTCGACTGTCTTCGGCGCGTCCTTTTCGAACAGTTGGACGGTGAAGTTGCCCTCCGAGGTCGTGAAGCGGGCGTATGTGCCTGGCTTCAGCTTGCCGCCCTTCTGACCCACCGCATCGACCGCATTCGCGGAAAGGGCGATTATCACGAGCGCGGTCGCTGCCGTTGCGCCGCTCGAATGACTGATCATCGTGTGCTCCTTTTTCTTCATGAATCAGATTCCCAACCTCGACTGCATTCCAAATTCCAAATTCTGAATTACACGTATAGCGTACCTTCCCCTGCCAGCACCGACTCACCACCGACACGCACGCTCGTGATCGCGCTGCCGGTGAGCGCGATCGAGATGTGGACGTGACTGGGACGGCCCATCCTCACGCCCTGAAGGCTGAGCATCGCTCCGGCGTGCTGCGGTGCGACGACTGCGTGGCGGACCAGGTAACATCCGAGCGGCCCGCTGGCGACGCCCGTCGCGGGATCCTCGACAATGCCGAGGCCCGGGGCGAACATCCGACTGTACACCGTCGCGCGATCGGCGGCGCGCTCGGTCGAAAACAGGAACACACCATGAGCGTCCCTCGTGCTGCTCCGCAGCAGCGCGGCGAGCGCGCCCGCCGCCGCCGTCGCCTCGTCCACTGCCTGTCGCGTCGCCAGCGGCACGAACAGGAACGGGACGCCGCACGAGACCACCTGAACCGGCAGACCGCTGGCGGTGACGGCCTCTGCAGGCAACGACAGCGCAGCCGCGGCAATCCCTGGATCGGCAAGCGGATCGTCGAAGGTCGGATTCGGCTGCGTCATCCATGCGAACTTGAGATCGTCACCGTGCCATTCGAGCGTGACCGGCACCGCCCCGATGCCGAGACCGAACACGAACCGCTCGCGCCCCGGCTCGATCACGCCGGCACGCGCCAGCGCGAATGTGCTGCCAATCGTCGGGTGACCCGCCATGGGCAGCTCGTCGCAGGGCGTGAAGATTCGCATCCGGACATCGGTGCCGGCGTGCTCGGCCGGCAGCACGAATGTCGTTTCAGAGAAGTTCATCTCCTTCGCGATCGCCTGCATCGTCTCGTGCGGCAGGCCGCGCCCGTCGAGCACGACGGCCAGCTGATTGCCGCCGAAGAGGTGGTCGGTGAAGACGTCGTAGTGGAGATAACGATATGATCGCATCCAGACGGCTTTGGGCTTAGGGCTCTTGGCTTTGGGCTCTTGGCCTTGGGCGTTGCGCTCACGGCTTTGGGTTCACGGGGTGTGGGCGAGCCGAATGCCTGCGCCTCGAGCCAAAACCCGGGAGCCCAGAGCCGAAAGCCCAGAGCCCAGAGGGCACCATGACGTTGGCGCATTTTACGACGAGCGAAGGCAATTTCACGGCGCGCCTGTTCGAGGCCGAAACGCCGAACACGGTCGCGAACTTCGTCGGCCTGGCCGAGGGCACGCGAGAGTGGACGGATCCGCGGACGCGCCGGAGCGACAAGAAGCCGCTCTACAACGGTACGGTCTTTCACCGCGTGATCGAGAGCTTCATGATTCAGGGCGGCGATCCGCTGGGGAACGGTACTGGCGGACCGGGGTACAAGTTCGCGGACGAATTCCATCCGAAGCTTCGCCACGACAAGCCGGGCATCCTGTCGATGGCGAACTCCGGCGCGAACACCAATGGCAGCCAGTTCTTCATCACGCTCGTGCCGACGCCGTGGCTCGACACCAAGCACAGCATCTTCGGCGAAGTCGTCGACGGGATGGACGTGGTGCAGAAGATCGGCAGCGTGGCGACGAGCAAGCCGGGCGATCGGCCGATCAAGCCGATCACGATCCAGGCGATCAGGATTGAGCGGAAATGAATCCAACTCTCAAGGCTCAAGGCTCAAGGCTCAAGGCTCAAGGCTCAACTCTCGAGCCAGTCCCGATTCTCAATGTTGCACCGATCTACGACGTTCAACGCTGAGCTCGCGGAGCCCGCAGAGAATTATTTCTTCTGCGCGTTCTGCGGGTTCCGCGTTGAACGTCGTGCCTTGAGAGTTGAGAGTTGAGAGTTGAGAGTTGAGAGTTGATCATGTTTCATATCTCCGCAGGATCGCCGCCGCCTCGCGGTGATTTTTTTCCTGCGCCAGCGACAGTGCCGTCTGCGCTTCGCCATTCGGGGCGTTCACGTCAGCCCCCTGCGCGATGAGTGTGTTGACCGCGTCGATGTTATTGTTCGCCGCGGCCAGGTGCAGCGGACGCCATCCTGCGACATCGGCGGCGTTGACGTCGGCGCCGTGGCCGAGCAAGAGGCCGACCACGAGCTTGTGATTGCCGGCGAGCGCGGCGTGGAGCGGCGTGTTCCCGGTCGAGTTTCGTGAGCAGGCGTTGACGCTGGCGCCGCGACTGATCAACATCTCAGCAATTTTCGTGTGTCCGAAATACGCGGCGAGGTGCAACGGGGTCCAGCCGTCCACGCTGAACGCGTTGATCGCCGACCGATCGTTCGCCATCAACCGTTCGGCGCGCTCGACCTCACCCGCCGCGCAGGCCTCGAAGAGCGTCAGCGTGGCGCCGCGCGCGACGAGCAGGTTCACAATTTCTTTCTGGCGGTGGTAGACAGCGGTTAGGATGGCGCTTTCACCGGTTCGGCCACGCGCGTCGATCAGCGCCGGCTCGGCCGACACCATCGCCTTCACGCGTTCGTATTCGCCGGCTTTAATGGCATCGATGAACGCGGCATCACTCTCGGGCATGGACAAATTGTATCTCGCAGACGCGCCACAGAACGGTCTTTCACGAAGACCGAAGGGGCACGACGATCACGCAGCCCCGATGGACAAAATGTTCTTGGTGTACCTTCGTGACTTCGTGATGACCTGTAGCGTCGCGCTCGCCATCGCCGCCCCCGCGGGTGCGCAGACGCCCGATCGCATTGCGCGGCCGCCGCTCGGGAGCACGCTCACCGTCGACGCGCTTGCCGATCTCCCGAGCGGGGGCAATCTCTTCACGCTGCTCGATACGGCCATTCCCGAAGTCATCACCGATCGCGTCGACACGGGCGGACTCAACACCGGCAGCGCCTCACGCATCGGCGCGCACGGCAGCTCGTGGACGCAGCCGGTGTTCCGCCTCGACGGAGTCGATATCTCCGCGCCGGACGGCAGCGGCGCCCCGCTCCTGTTGCCCGGTGTCGTCGCCTGGGATCGCGTTGACGTCCAGACCGGGCTGATGCCGATCGACATCAATGCTCCAGGCCTGGCGATCTCGCTCGTGCCTCGCCGCCCAACGGCGCAGTGGACACACGAGATCGAAGGGATCGCCACCGGTCCGGCGCTCCTTGCGCATACGGTGCTGACGAACCCGCCGCCGACCGCGCGTCTGAGCTCCGCCGCCTACGGCAGCGTGCTGCTCAGCGGCCCGATCACGGGCACCCGCGCCGGTGTCGTGGTCGCCGGCACCTGGAACGGCTCTTCCCGGTACGAGCGGGCGGACCCGACGCTGCTCGACGCGAGCGTGGCGTCGCTGTTCACGCATCTGCTGTTCACGCCCGGCGCGCACGACGAGGCGCGCGTCATCGGATGGGTCCAGCGTTCGACGACGCCGCTCGAGAACCGCAGCGTCTTCGGCCAGCCGACCGCAGGCGAAGAAGATCGGGCGCTTCATGGCCAGGCGGTCTGGGAACGACACGATCCCGCAACGATCGGCTGGTCGGTGTTCGGCGCGTACAGCCTGCGACAGCAGAGTCCCGATGCGATTACACAGACGTCGATCGCCATCGATCGGATCATTGACGGCCCGGTGGACGCGTTGCTGTATCCAGGCGGCGGCACCGACACGTCGTGGTCCGCGGGCGCACGACTCAATCCCAGGGCATCGTCGGCCGACCCGCTGAACGCGCCGGCCGATCAGCTGTCGAGAACGTCGGGCACCCCGGGCGCGTCGAGCGCATCGCGAACCGCGCGAACCTCACTCACGGCCGGCATCGAACTGTCTGGCCACGGCGCCGGCATGAAGCCCGTGTTCACCGGGCGGATCGGCGAGCGCGTCAGTGGCCTGCCGGCGCGCATCTGGGAATACACCACGCCCGCGGTCTCGTCGCAGTGGAACGATCTGGCATTTGCGGTCTACGCCGCCGATCGGGTCGAAGTGCACCCGCGACTCGCGCTCGACGCCGGTCTTCGCTTCGAGCATGTGACCGGATCTCGCGCGGACGTGCAGCAGATTTCATGGACTGATCTGCTCCCGCGCGCCGGCTTCCAATGGCAGCTGCCGGGCCCGGGACACATCACGGCGCTCGCAGGCTACAGCCGGACGGCGCATCGCCTGGTGCTGACCGATCTCGCGTGGGGCGATGCCGCGGCGCCGAGCGGCAGCGTCTATCGATGGAATTCGTCGATGCCGGCATTTCACGCACCGCTGGCTTCAGAGCGCGGCACGCTCATCGCTCGCGTAGGACCGGGAAGCGGCGCCGTCTCCGGCCTCTCGGCTATCGATCCGGCGTTGCGCCGCCCGCACATGGACGAACTGACATTCGGCTTCGAAGCGCGTCCACGTCCAACGGCCGTGTTCCGGCTGATGGGCCTGGGGCGCCGCGAACGCGACCTGATTGCGGTTGTGAACACGACGGTACCCGAATCGGCGTACAGCCTCACCATGGTGAGCGATCCGGGTCTCTTCGGCACGGGTCAACTGCTTCCCGTCTACAACCGGTCACCCGCAACATTTGGCGCCGACCGCTACTCGCTGACGAACCCTGCCGACGATGAGACGACGTTTGTCGGAGTGGAGTTGACCGGTCAGATCGATAAGCGCCCGCTGTTCATGCTGTTCGGGCTGACGGCCGGCCGCTCGGAGGGGTTGTCGGCCAATCGTGGCTTCCGCGCCGTCGAGAACGACGCGGCGGTCATCGGCGAAATCTATA
>QHWF01000273.1 GCA_003222455.1 Acidobacteriota bacterium | reverse complement strand
AACATCCTCCATGGTGCGCTGCACCCGGCCGATGTGCTGATCCTCCCGGACGAAACCCGGCTCACGGGTCTTGGTGTTGCACGTGCGCTCGAAAACGTCGGCGTCGTCGTCCCGGACCGGCGTCCGTACGCGTCGCCCGAACGGACTCGCGGCGAAGCATGGGACCGGCGCGCGGATGTCTTCACGCTTGCGGTCCTCTTTCACGAGTTGCTCTGGGGACGCCGGATGAGCGGCACCGTCAACGAGGTCGTGTCGGCGCTCACCGGCGTCGGCGGCAGCGATCTGGCCGCTCTTCGTCAAGCGTTTGCACGGGCGCTCGCGGAGCGAGCCGAGGATCGATTTGGCACGGCGCTCGAGTTCGTGGATGCCGTGGGGGGCGCGTTTCCTGGCTGGCACGGCGCCGTCAATGCGCAACCCGCGACTGGTGCGGAAGTGCGCCGGCCGGCGACGGCCGGCAGCGTCGACCCGGTGATCTCCATCGGGGCGTCGGACGTGAATTCGAATGCCGCATCCGGCAAGGCGCCGGCGACGCTGGATCTCGATCTGCGCGAGGCGGAACAGCGCCGCTATGCCGACGCCGAGGTCGCGCCTGCGGTTGCCCTGGAGCCCGCACTCGAGGTCCCGCGAAGGCGCCCGACCACCAGGCCGCAACCGCCCATCCCGATTGTTCGCGCGAACGATCCGGTGTCAGCCCCCAGACAGTCGCGCCCGGCGCGCCCGGCGCGATCGATGTGGCCGATGGCGATGATTCTCGTGCTGGGCATCGGACTGGGTTTCGTTGTGGGGTATGGGTTCAAAACGCAGGGCGAGCCGGGGGCAGAGACGGCGAATCCTCAGCCGCAGTCGCGACCGGGTGCCGCGGTACCCGCGCCCCCGTCGGTCGAGTCCGCACCGGCGCTGCCTGCGCCCGCCGGCCGTGAATTCACCGAAGGCGCTGTTCCTGCGCCGCCGAAGACGGAACAGTCTCCGGCAGCCACGGAGGCTCCCGCAAAGCCCGATCCTGCGGTCCCTGTCGCGGTCGAGGGCCGGCTGCTGATTCGATCGGAACCGGCGGGCGCCATGGTGATCGTCGATGGACGCGAGTACGGCATCACGCCAGCGATCGTGCGCGGTCTCGAGCGAGGGACTCATCGTGTTCGCGTCGTGCGTGAGGGATACGTTCCTGAAGAACGCAGCGTGACCGTCACCCGGTCTCAGCCAGCTCCGTCTCTGCTCGTCACGCTGGAAGCGAGGCGGCCTGCCGCCGAGCGCATCTCGCAAGCGCCGCCGGCGGCGCCGCCGCCGCCCGCCTCCATGATCGAGCGATACACTGGCTCGCTCGTCGTCGAGTCGCTGCCGGCGGGTGCGACGGTGTTTTTGGACAACAAGGCAGTCGGCAAGACGCCCCTGAGGCTGAACGGCGTGCATGCCGGTGAACACGTCGTCCGCCTGGAACGCGACGGCTATCGCCGCTGGTCGCGCGCAATCCGTGTCGTGGCCACCGAACGCAATCGGGTGACGGCTTCGTTGGAGCGGTGAAACCAAGAGTCCACATCACGAAATGCAACCACGAAGTCACGAAGACACGAAGAACGCACGAAGAAGAATCCAAAAGGCCAAAGATGTTTCGAGTGGGCAGTACCGCCGCTGAAAGAACGACCAAAAACTGATGGCCAACCTGCAAGCACTCCTCGCATTGGAAGACGGTACCTGGTTCCGTGGTGTCGCTGCCGGCGCGTCAGGCGAGGCGGGCGGCGAGGTCGTCTTCAACACCAGCATGAGCGGATACCAGGAGGTGCTCACCGACCCTTCGTACTCCGGGCAGATCGTGACGATGACGTGTCCGGAAATCGGGAACTACGGCGTGTCGCCGAACGATGTCGAGTCGCGTGCGCCGCAGGTGGCCGGCTTCATCATTCGTGACGAGTCGCCGGTCGCCAGCAACTGGCGCGCCGAGTCGACCCTGCGCGAGTACCTCGTGGCGAACCGGATCGTTGCGATCTCCGATATCGACACGCGCGCGCTCACACGGCAATTGCGCTCCGGGGGCGTCATGCGGGGCGTGATCGCGACGGGCGACGCGCTCGATCCGGCAGCGCTCGTCGAGCGCGCGAATGCGGTGCCGCGCATGGAAGGGTCGGACCTGGTCCGCTCGGTCACGTCACCGAACCCGTTCGACTGGCCGGCAGAGGATCCGGGCGAGTTCGCGGTCACGCCCAGGCGCCGGGCGAACCAGAACCGGCGTTTCGCGATCGCCGCGTACGATTTCGGGATGAAGTGGAACATCCTGCGGCGGCTGAGCGCACACGGCTGCGACGTTCGCGTGTACCCGGCGACGGCACCCGCGTCAGAATTGCTCGCCACGGACCCGGACGGCGTGTTCCTCAGCAACGGTCCGGGCGATCCCGCGCCGCTGACCTACGCGATTGAAAACGCGAAAACGCTCGTCGAATCGGATGTGCCGGTGTTCGGCATCTGTCTCGGACACCAGGTGCTCGGCCTCGCGATGGGTGGCAGGACCTTCAAGCTGAAGTTCGGTCATCGCGGCGCGAACCATCCGGTGAAGAAGCTCGAGACCGGCCGGATCGAAATTACCTCGCAGAACCACGGCTTCGCCGTCGATCCGAAATCGCTGCCGGACGATGTCGAGGTGACGCATCTCAATCTGTACGACGGCACCGTGGAAGGACTCCGGCACCGGACGCACCCGGTGTTCTGCGTCCAGTACCATCCCGAGGCCTCGCCCGGACCGCACGACGCCGACTATCTGTTCGACGACTTTCTCGATCTGATCGAGAGCCGTGGCTAGGAGCGCGTCGAGTACATGACGACCTACCCCGAGCACGCGAACCTCAGCATCCTCCGTGGTTGCTACATTTTTTGCCACGAAAACACGAAACCACGAGGAAGAAGCCTCTTCTGGAGTAATTGCTCTTCGTGCGTTCTTCGTGTCTTCGTGTCTTCGTGGTTGCCTTTCTGGTGGCTGCATTTCGTGGGCTGGGAGCGTGTCCTGTTTCTTAGACACGCTCCTCGCGGCGGGGGGTAGCGAACAGTCCCATGCCGCGACGCACCAATCTGAAACGCGTGTTGATTATCGGCTCGGGCCCGATCGTCATCGGTCAGGCCTGCGAATTCGACTACTCCGGCAGCCAGGCGTGCAAGGCGCTCAGGTCGGAAGGCCTCGAAGTCGTCCTCGTCAACAGCAATCCCGCCACGATCATGACCGATCCGGAGCTGGCGGATCGGACGTATGTCGAGCCGCTCACGCCAGACGTCCTGGCCGCGATCATCGAACGCGAGCGCCCCGATGCGCTGCTGCCGACGGTGGGGGGGCAGACCGGACTGAACCTGGCCGTCGATCTCGCGCATGCCGGGACGCTCGACAAGTTCAACGTCAGGCTGATCGGCGCGTCGATCGAGGCGATCAAGATTGCCGAGAACCGCCAGTTGTTCAAGGACGCCATGCGCGAGATCGGCCTCGAGGTGCCGACGAGCGGCCTGGCGCGATCGCTGCCCGAAGCGGTCGATTTCGCGCGGACGCTCGGGTTCCCCCTGGTGATTCGACCGTCGTTCACGCTCGGCGGCGTCGGCGGCGGCATCGCCTACAACATCGAGGAATTCCGCGATCTGGCCGAGCGCGGTCTCGAGCTCAGTCCGGTGCACGAGGTGCTCGTCGAGGAATCGGTCATCGGCTGGAAAGAGTTCGAGCTCGAAGTGATGCGCGACGCGGCCGACAACTTCGTCGTCGTCTGCTCGATCGAGAACATCGATCCGATGGGGGTGCACACCGGCGACAGCATCACCGTCGCGCCCATCCTGACGCTCAGCGACAAGGAATACCAGCGCATGCGCGACGCGGCGCGCCGGATCATCCGCCGGGTCGGCGTGGAGACCGGCGGGTCGAACATCCAGTTTGCCGTCGACCCGAAGAACGGCCGCATGGTGGTCATCGAGATGAACCCCCGCGTGTCTCGATCCTCGGCGCTTGCCTCGAAAGCGACGGGGTTTCCCATCGCGAAAATCGCCGCGAAGCTCGCGCTCGGATACCACCTGGACGAGATTCCCAACGACATCACGCGGCTCACGCCCGCATCGTTCGAGCCGACCATCGACTACGTGGTGGTCAAGATCCCGCGCTGGAACTTCGAAAAGTTCCCCCAGGCGGATCGGACGTTGACGACGCAGATGAAGTCGGTTGGCGAGGTGATGGCGATTGGACGCACGTTCAAGGAAGCGTTCATGAAGGGCGTCCGATCGCTGGAGCTCGGACGCAGCGGCCTCCTGTTCGCGCCGGCCGACATGGATCGTCAGGCCGAAGCGGCGGCCGGGGGCGATGTCGAGGACGCGGCGAGCCTGCGCCGGCGGCTGGCCATTCCGAGCGACCGGCGCCTGTGGGACGTGTTCCGCGCGCTGGATCGCGGCTGGGATCCGCGCGCCATCCACGAGATGACGAAGATCGATCCCTGGTTCGTCCGGCAGTTTGCCGAGATCGTGGAGATGCGGCGCACGGCCGGCAGGATTGGCCTCGACGGCATGACCGTCGAGGAGCTGCGGAAGCTGAAACGCGCCGGCTTCGGCGACGCGGAGCTGGCGCTCGCCACGAGCACGTCGGAGAGCGCCGTGCACGCCCGGCGCACGAAGCTGGGCCTCGGGCCCGTGTACAAGCGCGTTGACACTTGCGCGGCGGAGTTCGAATCGTTCACGCCGTATCTGTACAGCGCCTACGAGCCGACCTGCGAGGCAAACCCCACGGGGCGGCCGAAAGTCGTCATTCTCGGCAGCGGCCCGAATCGAATCGGTCAGGGCATCGAGTTCGACTATTGCTGTTGTCACGCGGCGTTCGCGTTGAAGGAAGAAGGCTTCGAAACGGTGATGATCAACTGCAATCCCGAAACCGTTTCGACCGATTACGACACGGCCGATCGCCTGTACTTCCAGCCGCTGACGTTCGAAGACGTGATCGCGGTGATTGAAACGGAGCGCTCGGCCGGCGCCGACGTCGCGTGTCTCGTCCAGTTCGGCGGCCAGACGCCGTTGAAGCTGGCGCTGGAGCTCCAGGCGGCCGGCGTCAGGATTCTCGGCACGTCGCCCGATTCGATCGACCTCGCGGAAGATCGGAAACGATTCGCGCGGCTGCTCGCCGACTTGAACATCACGCAGCCGGCCAGCGGGACGGCCACGTCCCGCCACGAGGCGCGTGAGGCCGCCGCCGCGATCGGGTTCCCCGTGGTCGTCCGGCCGTCGTACGTGCTCGGCGGCCGGGCGATGGCGATCGTGTACGACGTCGGCACGCTCGATCGCTACATGACCCAGGCGGTCGACGCCTCGCCGGAGCATCCCATTCTCGTCGACCGGTTTCTCGAGGACGCCTTCGAGTTCGACGTCGATGCCGTCGCCGACGCCAGCGGCGCCGTCGTGATCGGCGGCATCATGGAGCACATCGAGGAGGCCGGCATTCACTCGGGTGACAGTTCGTGCGTCGTGCCGCCGTTCATCTGTCCGGAGCGGCACCTGACGACGATTCGTGACTACACGCGGCGCATCGCGCGCGCGCTGAAGGTCGTCGGCTTGATGAACGTCCAGTACGCCATCAAGGACGATACGGTGTACGTGCTCGAGGTGAACCCGCGCGCCTCGCGCACGGTGCCGTATCTCTCCAAAGCGGCCGGTGTGTCGCTCGCCAAGGTGGCGGCCAAGGTGATGGCGGGGCGCACCCTTGCCGGGCTCGGGTTCACCGCCGACCTGCAGGTGGCCGGCGTGTTCGTCAAGAGCCCGGTCTTTCCCTTCGTGCGGTTCCCCGGCGTGGACACGATTCTCGGACCCGAGATGAAATCGACCGGCGAAGTCATGGGCGGCTCCTCGAGCTTCGGCGTCGCGTTCGCGAAGGCGCAGCTCGCCGTCGGACAGCGGTTGCCCGAGAACGGCACGGCGTTCGTCAGCGTCAACAACGACGACAAGGCCAACCTCCTGCCGATTGCGCGCGATCTTGCCGAGCTCGGGTTCCATCTCGTCGCGACGCGCGGGACCGCGGCGTTCCTCCGCGCCTATGGCCTTCACGTCGACGTGGTCTACAAAGTGAACGAGGGCCGCCCGAACATCGCCGACGAAATCGTGAACCGCAAGATCGATCTCGTCATCAACACCCCGCTCGGCCGGGAGTCGTTCTTCGACGATCGGACCGTTCGCCGCGCCGCGATGATGCACGAAGTCCCGTGCATCACCACGCTCACGGGCGCTGCCGCCGCCGTCAGCGCGATTCGCGCCCTGCGGCAACAGGGCGTCGGCGTCCGCGCGCTGCAGGACTACTACGCGGGAACTGCCGCGGAGAAGGTTTAGGCCCGCGGCAATTTCTGCGTACGATTTCGGCTCAGCACGAAGCCACGAAGATCCACGAGGATCACGAACACAAAGAAACCAAAGGACTTCGTGTCCTTCATGCGGCTTCGTGACTTCGTGATGATCCATCGTCCCGCGTTTTGCAGCGCCGCCGATCGTGCGCACCATTGCCGCTATTCCGGCCGCGGCC
>QHWF01000330.1 GCA_003222455.1 Acidobacteriota bacterium | reverse complement strand
GGCAGGCAGGCGGGCATTCACCTGGCCCACCCAACCGGTCAGCCGGGTCGGAACGCCGCCGCTTCCCGGGTAGGCATACGACGCGATGTTGCCCGCGTCGGTCCACATCTGCGACAGCAGGTTGTTGGCGAGGAACGCCGCCTCGGTGCGATGCTTCGCGTCGGTGACGTTCCTGATGCTGACCGCCTGCAGCCCGACGACGGCCAGGATGCCGATCGAGAAAATGAGGATCGCGATCAGCGCCTCGAGCAGCATGACGCCGTCCTGGCGCTTCGGTGCTTTAGAGTGAATTCGCATGGCGCTTTGTATCCTCAGCATGCCCGCGGGTCCGTCACGCCGACGATCGGGTCGCACATTCGCAGGCTGCCGCCGCCGGAGATCGCCACCCGCAGGCAGCGCATCGGCCCGCCCGGCTGGCAGCTGCCGCCGGCGGGGTTGCTGAAGTCGAACTGCGTCACCGTAGGGGTGCCATCTGCGTTTGCGACCACGTTTCCAAGCGGCGCGAACGTCACGGTCGTCGCGCTGGCCGGTGTTACCGTGAGTGCTGCATTGGGCGAGCCTTCGTCCGGCGAGCGGCTCTGGACGACGACAGGGGTTGCCACTTCCGTCACGGTCCAGCCTGTGCCGGGTCCGGACTGGAACTGCACCAGGACGTTGCGTTGGATCGCCGCCGCCCGCGCGACCTGCAGGCCGTTGAGGTTCGCCTCGCTGGCGGCACGCAACTGCTGGTTCTGCAGCCACTCGCTGAAGTTCGGCAGCGCGATCATCAGCAGGATGCCGAGCACGGTGAGCGAGATCATGATCTCGATCAGCGTGAAGCCGCGCTGCGATCTGCGGCGATTCAGCATATGCCGCCTTTTCTCGTGACCCAGCAGTTCGTGGCGGGCAGTGTCCAGCCGGAGCCGAGGGGCACACCCGTGGTCTGCCGGGTGTTTCCCTGATCTATCGTGAAGGAGAACTGGGCCATATCGGTGCCGGCGATGCCGGTCGCGGTGACCGTGTAGGTGGTCCCGGTCTGGTTGCTGCAGTCGATGGTGAAATACTTGAGGCCGCTAGGCTTGGGAGCGACCGTGTTCGGAAAGCATGCGCCCGAGTAGGTGCGCTGATCCTGGAAGTACTGTTCCATCTTGGTCCGCATTGCGAGCAAGCTGGTAGTTGCCTCCTGGATCTTGCTGCGCGTGATGTAGTCGGTGTACGAAGGGATCGCAACGGCGGCGAGAATCGCCACGATGGCGACCGTGATCATCACCTCGATGAGAGTGAAGCCCGTTGCGCTGCGCATGATGCCTCCCTTTATCTAGCGTGCATGCTACGGAAGCGTCGACGCAGGCAGCAACAGCGCGCGACCGGCGGCGGTAATCGCGCACCAGGCGGCGCGACGCGGCGCAACATTGCGTTAAATACTTCACGCTGCGAGCACCGCGCTCGACAACAAACGTAAGAGATTTACAAAAATGTGTTAGCTGTCTTCGCGCCTCGACTGACGGGGAGCGTAGCTCGCTGCAGGAAATACTCCCTGCGGCGCGCTGGCTATCGCGCCCAGAATGACCGCATGGCCGGCGAGGAAGCGCTCCCCGTGATCGACGAAGATGTCCTGGTGCTCACCGCGAAGGGCAAGGCGGAACTGTGCGCGCCGGGCACCCCTCTCACCGCCGCGGAGCTCGAGGTGCTGGTTCTGGCCGACGATCGAGGCTCCGTCGCCGCCGTGGTCAATAGCGCCGCGTGCCTTGGGGCCGAGGCTGTTCGTGAAGCGCTGCGCAGGCTGCTCGGCTCGGGTCATCTGGAGAGCGCAGCGGATAGGTACAAAATCTCCGTAGTCGATGCCAGAGACTTCTTCAAGGGTGGAACAGGCAATGCGTCGCGGGCCGGCAACCACCTGGCCCTCGCGCGACGCGCCGCCACGCACAAGCGCGAAGCCGGCCGCAAAGTCCATGTCCTTACCGTCGCCAGTGCGCCAGAGTTCGTCAAATTGCTCCGCTCGTACTTCACGCTGGAGGGTTTCGTGTCGCGCGCGGCCGGCAGCGGAGCGGAGCTCGTTGGCGAGCTGCACCAGCCGCCGGTGCCGGATGTCGTGCTTCTTGGCGCCGCGCTGCCCGACATAGACGGCCTCACGGTGCTCGCCAAGATGCGCTCGCATCCGGTGCTGAAAGGCGTGCCGGTCATCGTGCTGGCTCCCGATGCTGCGCGCGACAGGCTCCTCAAGGCACTGCAGAGCGACGTCCAGGGCTACTTCACCGAACCGTACGAAGTCGACGTTCTGCTGCTCGCAGTGAAGACGGTGCTTGGCCTTCCTGGCACCGGCGCGGGGGCGGAGCTGACCGTCGACTGGGGCGACGATCGAAGCGTCCCCGGCGCGCGCTGATGGACCGCGCCGACGACCTGTGTCCGGAGGGGATCGCGGGCAGGGCATCACCGAGAACATAGTGCTCAGTCTGCCGAGGGGTCTGGCTCCTCGTACGGATTGAACGTCACCTCGATAGGCTTCTGGCTGCTGACCGCCCGGCCGCCGATCCGCGCGGGCTGGTAGCGCACTTGGCGCAACGCCTGGAGCGCTGCCTGCTCGAATACGCCGCCGCGCGGCTGCACCTTGACGATCTCGACCTTGTCGACGCTTCCCGTTGCGCTGATATAGACGCGCGCAGTCACCTTTCCGGCGAGCCGCGACATGTACGCATCCTCCGGATATATCAGCGGCGCGCGGTGCAAGGGCACGGCGGCTACATCGACCTCGCTACGGCGAAAATAGCGCTCGCCTAGCGGTGTTGCTACCGCTTTCGGTGCGGCCGGGACGCTGCTTGGTTGGTCCTTTGAATTGGCGGCCTCCGCCTCTTTCAGCACCACGCGCAAGGCCGGCTGAAAGCCGTAGTGCCAGCTGCCCGGCGAGACATCGAGCGTCAGCACCAGGATCAGATGCAGGCCGGCGGAAAGGACGAGCGCGAGGGAAAGATTTTTCCGTCGCTCGCGCGCCACGGAGCCCATGCTAGGACGCTGGAGGCCTTGCGGCGCCAGCGGTCAGTCGAGTTCCTTGTACCAGTACGTGCGCGTGCGTCTTTCCAGCGTCAGGCCTGGCGGGGTCAGGCACGACACGCCCGAACACACGCCCTGTTGCTTGGTGCCGTTGATATCGACGACCAGCGGTACCGGCGAAGGCAGGTATCCGCCGCCGGAATGAATCATGGAGCGGTCGGCCAGGGTGATGCCTCCCGTGCCGTTCAGGTCAGTGGTGGCCGAGGCGTCTGCGAATCCGATCAGGTACTGGCGTGCGATGCCCAGGTTGGAGCCGCAGGATCCGCCGCCCGCCGCGGAGCTGGGCTGGTTGGTGTTGAAGAACGTGGTACCCGAGACGGTCGTGGCGCTCGATACGACTTTTTCGCCCGCCGCAAGGCTGACTTTCCAGCCGTTCAAACCGAGCGGGTCGGTCCCGTTGACGATGACGTTGGTCGCATCGAATACGCTCGAGTCGGAATACGGGCTGCCGGAAGGCGCAGGCGAGAAGCCGGAGATCTTCACCGAGGTGCTGTTGAGCGCGCCGGTCTCGGGGTTGCCCGGATCGCTCGAGTTGCGGTCCTTGAACATGTAGAAGCGGTTTGCGACCGTCGTATCGAACGGATGCTCGCGGTCGCCGCTGCCGATGAGCACCGCCGTATAGTTGCCGCTCGCATCGGTGCCGAACACCAGGTCAGGCGGGAACAGGAACTTGCGCTTGTTGGCGATATCCGTGTCGGTGCTGGAAGAGATCGCCGCCACCTTGGTGACGGACCATTCGTCTATGCTGGCCGCGGTAATGTCCGCGCGCCATACCTGGCCGCAGGTATCGCCGACGTATAAGCGGTCGGCGAAGCCGTCGCGGTTCTTGTCCAGGACGGTCACATCGGACGGGATGGCGCAGCTCATGTCTGGCACGTTGAGCTTTCTCGGCGCAACGGTTGGGTTGGAAGGCGATGCAACCGAACTGGTCACGCCTGCGCTTGCCTGCCAGACGACGTTGCCGCTGAAGGCATCGACGACGAGAATGCCGCGGCCCGTGGTTCGCGACACGGTGGTGGGCGACCCGGTCGGGTTGGCGATCGTGCAGGTGCCCGCCGAGGTGTAAGTCACGGTGCCTGTGCCGATTGCCTTGACCTGGATGTTGGTCAGGGTGGATTGATTGAGCAGGCAGCGGTTCACGTCTTCCACCGTGTCGTCGTAACCGGCGCCGAAAATCAGCACGACGTTTTCCGGGTTGCCCGCATTGCCGAGGTTGACCTGGACCTTCGCGATCTTCGGCTCCGACCAGGTCATGCCGAGCTGCTCCCAGCCTGCGTCGCCGAAGCCCTTGCGCCAGAGCAGCTTGGGATTGCCCGGGTCGGTGACGTCGAGCGCGTAGATGAAATCCCCGCCCCGGCGCATCGACATGTACAGGTAGACCTTGTCGCCGCTGTTGTCGCCGATGACTCCCGTTACGGTCCCCGCGCCCGGGGACGCGACGTTGCCGGTGCCCGCCACGTCCTTGAAGTAAATGCCGATCGAGCCGTCGGCAAAATAATCCTTCTGGTTGAGGTTGCTGACGGTCGGGCTCTGCTCGCGCAGGCGCTTCAACCTGCCGAGGAACTCGCGCGCAATGAACCCCCAGCGCTCGCTGCCCGGCAGGATCGCCGTGTCCGGGCCGCTCGTGTGCGGTGCGATGCCGGCTTTCAGCGCGCGGAAGATGCCGTCATTGGCTCCATAGAAGGCATAGATGTCGTCGTCGTCGCCATAGCGGTTGTAGTTCACTACGCCAGGCCGCGAGTGCAGCACGTCGCCGTGCACCGAGGGCCGGATGTCGCTTCCGGCCGGTGTCGTGACCGGATCTTCGTCGTCGCGGTTATCCGCGCCGCGCACCCAGGCGATGATCTGGTCGCGGATGGTGTTGTTGCCGTCCGTCGTGCGGCCGGCAGTGATGGCACCTGTCGCGTTGGTCGATGCGGTAATGCTCGATACGGTCACCGGCTTGGAAGAGGTGATGGTGCCCGTGGCGGAGACAACCGGGTTGATGGCCGTGACCGATTTGCCGGCGATGATCGTCCCGCTCGGCGCTCCGGTGCCGCCGCTATCGAAATTGCAGGTGCCGACGGGCGAGCTGTTCGTGGTCGTCGTCTGCGTGATGATGAAGGTGTTTCCTGGGCTCGTCGGCGCGTCCGACTGTGCGGTGAGCGTCCAGCTGCCGTTGTAGAGCGTGAAGTCCTTTCCGACGCCTTCGTTGGTCCCGCCCGCGATGACGATGGTGTACGGGAACGGGCCGGTGATGTTGTGGCTGGACTCGAGCGTTACGCTCAGCACGTCGCGCGCACCGCACGCCGTGCCGTTGCCGCTGCCGTTCGTCGGATGGCTGAAATTCGTGATCTTCAGGCCGACGGTGCCGCCCGCGCCGCTCAATATTTCGGTCGAAGGGAAGGTAAAGGTGTTGGCGTCGATCTTGGTCGCCGTGACCTGGGTGTTGTAGGTCGACACCGAGTCGCCGATGATCCGCACAGCCTGGTTGGTGCTGACGTTATGCGCTGTGGCGGTCACTTTCGCGGTGTTGCTCGCGCCGCTAATGACGTCCGGCGACGTCGAGTAGGTAAACGAGTTCGCGCCCAGGACTGTGATGGTGACGGTCTTGTTGAACGCGGTTTCATTCGCTCCGGCGATGGTGATGCTGTTTCCGGTCGCGTAGCCGTGACCCGACACGACCGCGGTGGCAATGCTGCCCGACCCCGATACGGAGGTGACGCTCTTCTTGCCGGTGGCCGTGATTCCGCCCGTGACCGATCCTGTGCCCGACGCGGAGTAGCGGAAGGTGTTGGGGTCGATACGCGAGACGACCGCGTCCGTGACATTGAACGAGCCGGCCCCGGTGATCGTAATCAAGTCGCCCGTCTGCAATCCATGGCTGGTTGCCGCAGCCTGCGCTGCAGTGGAGTCGGGCGCCGAAGGAAGCGTATAGGTATAGGTAAAGGTCCCGTTGTTCACCGACACCAGGGAGTACGTGCCGTTGTAGACAGCCGGGGTTGCTCCTTCGACCTTGATCTGGTCGCCGGCAGCCCACACCGGGTTCGGCGCGGCGCCGAGAACCAGCGTCGCCGTGGTGGTGGAGCTGGTCAGAGAGCTGACGCTGTAAGTGGTGAAAGCACCGAGATCCGCCGCCGTTACATTGGTGTTGTTGAAGGCCGTGCTCGAGAGTGACGCATTGCCGGCGCACAGGCCGTCATGCGTTGCATTGACGCAGGTGTACAGCTTGCGCGTCGACTGGTTGCTTGGGTAGGCAGTCCGTATGCGCTGCGCCGTCCCGCCTTTTTCCACCAGGTCGCCGTCGGGGGAATCGGACGAGCCGCCGATGCCGTTCAGAGTCGGGTCGCGGAACCCCCAGTAGGTCGAAGCACTTGTCCAATAGCTCACCGCGCTGCCGGTGATGAAGCCGGTGCTCGAATTCTCGGCCGCGTTGCCGTTCGAGTCCGCGAGGAACAGCGTGTTGTTCGCGGTGTTGAGGCCGAGCTTGTACAGCTTCAGGTTGCCCAGCCAGCGCGGGCTCTTATTCTGATCTGGCCTGAATACGCCGATGTAAACCTGGTTGAGGTTGGTGCCGCGAACGTTCACGCTGACCGGCAGCGTCGTCGAGGCGAACACGCTGTTCACCGCCTGCACTTCCTGGAAGATCGCGTTGAGCGCCGCCGTGAACTGCGTCGTGTTGGAAGTATCGGTGATGGGGAAGTACTTGCCCTTGCCGCTGGAGGCCATCGACTTGAGCTGCGCCGTGTGCGACGGCCCCTGGCCGCTGGAACCCGGCAGCACGTCGAGGGTATACGTATAGACGTTCTGCACGCCGTCGAAGGTGGCGTTGCAGTCCGAGTTCGACATGAATTTCGCGTATTCGTCCGACCAGAGGCCTTGCTCGCCGTTCGGGCTGATGGTGAGCGTGTCGGGCGGGTTCTTGCCTACTAGGCCCGCCAGGTGCCCCTGCGCGATGCTCAGCGAGCTAGAGTTGTCGCCCGCCGGGCCGTTGGAGATGAAGATGATGAAGTTTCGCTGGCAGCCGTTGACGATCGGGCTGACGTAAGTGGTACTCGCGGCCGAGGTAAACGGGTTGCCGGGGAGGCTCGCCGCGGCCGAATTGTAGGTCGTGTTGCCGGCGTAGTCGCGTTTCACTTTGCCGTAGCCGGAATAAGACGCGA